>DRKH01000396.1 GCA_011051825.1 Desulfobulbus sp. | reverse complement strand
GTCAGGCCTGTGAACTATAGTGATTCCTATGTGAATCAGGCCTGACCGTGCAGAGAGGTAGATAAGCGCAGACTTCGAGCGCAGACTCCGTGGGGTGCTCCTGAACAGTTACCTTTTTTTATCTGAAAATGGCGCTGAGCGCCTGGATGCAACGCAGCACCGCAGAGCGGTGCTGCGAGAGTGGGTGACCAGTTACAGACCGGGGCCTGAAAAACCCGGAACCTGCGCTCCGCTTACCCGGAGTCTACGCTTTGCTCCGCTTACCTGGTCCAGCCATACTGGTTTATCCATACTCCTCCGGGGTTAACTCATACTTTTTCAAAGGGAAAAAAACATGTTACGTGTCGGAATTATCGGTGCATCGGGATATACCGGTGTTGAGCTGGCAAGAATCCTTTCCAATCATCCCGAGTGTAAGCTTACAGTCGTCACTTCCCGGCAGTACGCCGGTCAGCCGCTCTCATCCGTCTTCCCGAGCCTGCGCAAACGCATCGATCTGGTCTGTGAAGCCCCTGAGCTTGATCGGATAACGGAAAAAGCGGATTTTTTCTTCACCGCAGTTCCCCATAAAACCGCCATGGATATCGTCCCGGCCCTTCTGAAGGCCGGTAAAAAGGTCGTCGATCTCAGTGCCGACTTTCGGCTGCACGATGCTGCAGTCTACGAGCAGTGGTACCAGGCTCATTCCTGTGCCGAGCTGCTGCAGAATGCGGTCTACGGCCTGCCCGAACTGTATCGAACCCAGGTTGCGCAAACAGCGCTGACCGCCAATCCCGGCTGCTACCCGACCTCGGTGATCCTTGGTCTTGCCCCGCTCATGCGCGAGCAGCTCATTGATCCGAAAACATTGATCATCGACTCCAAATCCGGTACTTCCGGAGCCGGTCGGACGGCAAGCGTGGGGACACTGTTCTGCGAGGTGGCCGATGGATTCCGGGCCTATAAGGTCGGCGGCAGCCATCGACATATTCCGGAGATGGAGCAGGAACTGACCACCCTTTCAGGCCAGTCCGTCACCATCTCCTTTACCCCGCATCTGCTGCCGATTTCACGGGGAATCCTCAGTACCATGTACGCGACACTGTCCGGCAGCAGCGATATGAACACGATTCAGTCATTATACGAGGAAACATACAAAGACGAGCCTTTTGTCCGGGTCTGTCCTGCCGGAACATTGCCGGCAACCCAGTACGTCCGGGGCAGTAACTGCTGCGATATCGGCCTGCAGCAGGATACACGCACGGGGCGCATAATCGTTATCAGTGCCATTGACAACATTGCCAAGGGTGCAGCCGGGCAGGCGGTGCAGAACATGAACCTGATGAACGGCTTCCCGGAAACGACTGCACTCACTGGAGCACCCTTCTTTCCCTGATGAAGCGTAACATACGTCTGGTCATCGCCTTTGACGGGACCGCGTACAACGGCTGGCAGCGCCAGAAAAACGGCCCCACCATCCAGGGCACGCTTGAACGGAAGCTCTCCGTCCTCTGCTGCGAGTCCGTTTGTATACACGGAGCGGGCAGAACCGACGCAGGGGTCCATGCCCTTGGCATGGTGGCGCATTTCAAAACCGGCGCCGTGCGCCCGCTCTCCGCCTTTACCAGGGGCCTCAACAGTATGCTGCCCCATGACATCCGGATCCTTGAGGCATGTGAAATGCCCTCTGATTTTCACAGCCGGTACCATGCCCTTGCCAAAACCTACCGCTACGACTTGTTTACCGGCGATGTTATGCCCCCCACCCGCCGCCTGTACGAGGCTCACCTGCCCGGCTCCTTCGACCTGACAGCCTGCCGCAGATCTCTCCTGTTGCTCATGGGCAGTCACGACTTTGCAAGCTTTGAGGGCGCCGGCTCCAGGGATCCATTGCGAAAAGACGGCCGCGGCGCCGTTCGAACAATTTTCCAGGCCCGGTGCAGCCCGATATCAGGTCAACCGAACCGGTGGTCCTTTTCCATTACCGGTGACGGCTTTCTACGTCACATGGTTCGCAATATTGTCGGCACCCTCAGGCAGGTCGGTATGGGCATAATCTCGCCGGACGACTTTGCCGCTATTGTGGCCGCCTGCGATCGACACCAGGCGGGGCCGACGGCTCCGGCCTGCGGGCTGTTTCTTGAACAGATTTATTACAACAGGCAGGATATTCCCGTTCTGCAGGACACACCATGAACAGACCTCTTTTTACCACCAACAGGGATATCATCCTCGCCTCAGCGTCACCCCGCAGGCAATCTTTTCTCAGCGAGCTCGGCCTGCGATTTACGGTCAAACCTGCAGCCATTGACGAGACACCTGAGCCCGGGGAACCGGCAGAGACCTTTGTCCGGCGCATGGCGGCAGGCAAGGCTGAAGCCATCTCCAGTCTCAAGCCCGAGGCGATGGTGATCGGAGCGGACACGGTTATATCCTTCCAGGAAGAAATCCTCGGTAAGCCGACAGATCCGACCGATGCATTAACCATCCTCCAAAAACTACAGGGACAAAGCCATATCGTCATGACCGCCCTGGCGCTCTACTGCAGAAAAGATAACCTCGCGACCACGGTTGTCGGGACAACAACGGTTACCTTCGGTCGTTTTTCCCGGGAAGTTCTTAAAGCCTATATTTGCTCGGGTGAGCCGATGGATAAAGCCGGGGCCTACGCAATTCAGGGACAGGGTGCTTTTCTGATTGAAAAGATCGATGGTTCCTGCAGTACGGTCACAGGGTTGCCGATGAATGAACTTGTATCCCTTCTTCTCAACCATGGAATCATCTCTGTGGACCACAGCTGAATAAAAGGCTATCGCGCTTGACAACCCTTTCGTTTTCATGGTATTTTTTTATAATCTTACTGCGTTAAAGAGCCTGATCATACCTCGCTCTTCCGAGTCTCGACAAGCAGAGCCCGTACATTGACCAGGGCCACCGTAGCGAATCTCGCAGCCTGCTTATCTTCGCGCACGGTCAGACCGGCAACCGAAGAGAGGCTATAGATGACCGGTTACGTCTATCTTCCACCTTTGACCAGGCACAGGCTTTTGGGCAAAAAAGCACAAAAGTACAATTTCTGCGCTGAGCTATAAATGCCGTATATTCTGAAAAAATACTATCCCGTTCGAAATATTCTCTTTTTCCTCGGGGAAGGGCTACTCATTTTCCTGACCATCATGCTGGTCTATATTGCATTCAGCGGATGGGCCATTTTCTGTATTGACTTCTTTGCGGATGCCGTCCGGGCCGGGGTCGTCACCGTCATATTTCAGCTTACCCTCTATTTTTTCGACCTGTATGATTTAAGCCGGACTTCCATTCCCTCCGAAACGGCTGTTCGTATCGTTCAATCCTTCGGCATCGGCAGTGTCCTGCTCGCCTTCATTTACTATTCCTTTCCCCCGCTGGTCATATCAACAAAAATATTCTGGATCGGCTATCTGGTTATCTGCCTGGTCCTCACCGGCTGGCGGGTGCTCTATTATGCCGTGCTTGAAAAACGTCTTTTTGCCCAGCCGATCCTGCTTCTCGGAACCGGAAAAATTGCGGTTGAGATTGCCCAGGAAATTGAAGAAAAACAGGACTCCGGCTATAAAGTTGCCGGATTTATCGGTAACACTGCACCAATATACAACCCCCACAATGCCCCCCTGATTGAACAAGAGATCCCCTTGAAGACCAGCTGTGATCTCTACCATGCAGAACGCATTGTTGTTGCCCTGGATGATCGCCGGGGCAGCATGCCCATTCACGACCTCCTGACCTGCAAGATTCGCGGAGTTGAGATTGATGACGGCATCACCTTTTATGAGGCCATCACCGGAAAGATTCTGGTGGCAAACGTCAACCCGGCCTGGCTGATCTTTTCCGAGGGTTTCAAATCAAGCCGCTTCAGCTATCTGGTCAAACGGGTTATGGATATGGCGATGTCCCTGTTCGGCCTGTTGATATCGCTGCCGGTGACGACACTCACCGCAGCACTGATCAAGATTGAATCTCCCGGCCCGGTCTTCTACACCCAGGAACGGGTCGGCGAACGCGGCGAGACCTTTAAGGTGATTAAATTTCGTTCCATGCGTGAGGATGCGGAAAAAGACGGCGCTGTCTGGGCCATGCAGAACGATACCAGAGTGACACGGATAGGCGGGATTATCCGTAAAATACGCATAGATGAAATCCCCCAGATGTGGAACGTCCTCAAAGGCGAGATGAGCTTTGTCGGCCCACGGCCGGAACGACCTGTGTTTGTGGAAAAGCTGACCACATCCATCCCGTACTACTCTCTGCGCCATTCCGTCAAACCCGGTATTACCGGCTGGGCACAGGTCTGCTACCCCTATGGGGCCTCGGAAGAAGACGCCCTGAGAAAACTGGAATATGATCTTTACTATATTAAGAATCAATCCATTTTCATAGACTTGCTCGTCATATTCAGAACGATCAAAACAGTCCTCTTTCAAAAAGGTTCGCGTTAAATCGATGACGACCAATCAACAGACAAAAAGTCAGGCCTATACCGAGTTACCGGTCAGATTGTACTCGGCCCTGCGCACCATCCGTATCTATCCGCCATCCAACCCGCAGGTCACCAAAACCACCAACAAGGTCATTTCACTTCTCAACAAGCTGCTGGAACAGGAGGGCAAAGAGATCACCCTTGCCTCCTCGGGCCGGAAAATACTGGTCAACGGCAATCCGCTGCCGGAAAAAGATCAACAACGCCCACAGGTTCAAGGTCTGATCGAGTTCCTTGACACCCTGCAGATTCACGCGCTGACCTTTCAAAACGATTTTACCGCATCGGACTGCATTCATTTTCTTGAACTGCTCTCTGCCGCCGGCAGCAACATCCAGCCCGACCAACCGATCAAAGCACTTTTGCAGGAGGCCGGACTGGATTCCGTCAGCATCGATGAAAAGCGATATGTTGCCGTCCATGAAGGCGAACAGGTGGTGACTGAGGACCAAATAGGCCCCGGTGGCGGACTGCGGATAGAGAATGGCGACCTGGCCGGTTTCATCCTTGGTAAGACCTCAGGCGATAGCGCCCGGCTTTCTACTGCAGCCCTCCGGCAGTTGCTCGCCTCCGACAGCAATGCAACGGGGGATTCATCCCGCCGGGGGATGGAGGGACAGGATGCCCTGAAGGCACTTATTGACGGCATAGGCCATACAACATCACCGGATGAGAAGGCCCGGCTCCTTGCACACTCTTCAACAGCCCTGGCCGGGCTTGCGCCGGATCTCCTCACTCGCCTGCTGGCCACCCTTCCCCAGGACAGTGCTGCCGATGTTTTACTGGCCGGCACCGTTAAACAAATGGATCCCAACCAGCTTGAAGCCCTGCTTCTTGCCCTCCCGGAGGTATCGCTGTCGGGCGACATTGAACAGATCGATGGTCCGCAGCAGGGGAAGGACATCTTCCCCAAACTGCTGAAGACCGATCGGGCCGGAGAGATTGAACAAACCGCCATCCGGATCAAAACCGCAAGGACCCTGGTCGAACTCTCAGCAAATCCAACCCCGCAACATCTCAAAGAACAACTCCAGCAACCGCAATGGTCGGCACCGGTTCTGGTCACAGCCCTTCGACAGCTTGCAGGCCGACAACTGCAGGATTCAACCCATGAAGCCTTTTTCAATCTGCTGGCCCGATATGAACGGGATCTTGCGCCGACAATTCGTGATCAGGTCGCAAGCCAGGCCGCATGCAGGCTGGCAACCCTGCAGGAGCATGAACTCGGCCGGGTGCTTGTTCAGCGATATAAGGGAATTTTCGGTGAGGAATTGTACAGTCAGGTTATTACCCAGCTGTCCGATGAACAGTTTGAACGGATTGCCCAGAGATTAAATCTTCTCTCCCGCAACAAACAGGCATCGGCCTCTGCCCTTGATGCCGCCCCACTCCTTGCCGGGTACCAGCGGCTCATGGACACCGTTCGTGGAGAAAAACTCCGTGCTGCGCTGTCCATGCACCAGGAGGAGCAGGACAAGGTACAGCAGCTCAACCAGGACCAGATACGTAAAAACATCAAGCTGCTGCTTTCCGGTGAGCATACCGTTCTCGGTGACGAGCAGATCGTACAGACCCTGCCGTCCAGTGTGAAACGACTGTTGAAACATGACAAGAGCGAGGCGGCAGACAAACTGTTGATCCAGATGGTCACCGGTCTCCAGAAAAATGACCCGGCCATACGCAGAGGAAGTGCCGAAGCACTGGGCAGAACCGCCGCCGCTCTTGTGCAGGCCGGAGAATGGCAGCGCCTGGACAGGCTGCTGCCCGCTCTCGGCCAGGCCCTGCCCTTCATGGAAGACCTTCAGGCCGGCAGCCAGGCTTTGCAGGCCGTTGAACAGCTTACCCGGCATCACCTGACCCACAAGGCCTACAACCGAGCCATCAATGCCCTTAACGTGCTCTTCGACCTGACCATACATACCCCGGCTGGTAACTCCGCCCTGTATGATCTTACCCTTGCCTGCCTGGTCAGGTTGGCCGAGCCGGCTCTGCTTGGTGAACTGCTGAAAAACATACTGGCCGGCAACAAAGAAAGTGATAACTGCTGGTATCTACTCTCCCGGATGGGCGCGGGAGCGGCAAATTTTCTCATGGAACGACTCGGCACCAGCGAGAGCAGGGAAGAACGTGAACTGCTGCTGAGACTGATCGGGGATATCGGCAAACCCGCCCGGGATGCATTACTGTTTCTGCTGCAACAGGACTCACCCTGGTATGTCACCCGCAACATTATCCGACTGTTAAAAAATGTCGGCGATGCCGACTGTTTTACAGTGATTGCCCCTTTTCTTCATCATGAGGATGTACGGGTTCAGCAGGAGGTGATCCAGACACTGGGCGTCATTGGCGGGACCGCAAGAAAAAATTTTTTCCTGCATGAGCTTGAGCGTACAGCCGACGATCTGAAACCATTGATTGTCAGGCAACTGGGTAAAATCCACAATGAAAGCATCGTCCTTCCCCTGACCGACCTCCTGGAGTCTTCCGCCGGCCCGCCACATCAGGAAAAAGAACAACTCCAGATCGAAATATGTGTCGCTCTTGTCCGTCTCGGCTCCAAAAAAGCGCTGACCAGCTTAAAAAAAATTATTCAGACCAAAAAAATCCCCGGGATCACCGATTACAGCCCGAAAGTTCTGGCAGCGGCGGAGAGTGCCGTGCAGGCCATCAGTGCCGATTCCAAAGTCCTGAGCGATACCGGTCAGCAAACGGAACCCGTATCTCAGAGCTATCTGACCAGAAAAAATGATCCTCTGGCGGAGCAAGAGGCTTCAATTTTTCGCAAAGCCGGCCGGGGAAAAACGGAAGAGGCCAAAAAAGAGCTCTACGAGCTTATCATCAGCTATGCTGAAAAAAAGGATTTTGCCAATGCCGAGCGTCTACGGGAACGCATTTATGAAATCGATCCCATGGCATTGAGCGAAATTATCCGCTCAGGAGAAATAATAGAAAGGGAGAAAACCGGGGCTGTCAGCCGCGACCAGCTTGCGACCTGGTCACGATTACTCAAAAAATTAAACAATGTAGAATTCAGTGCCATTTATCATGAACTGCAGGAACGGAGATTTGCACCCGAGGAAATCATTGTCCGACAGGGAGATAAAAACGATGAACTCTATTTTATCAATCAGGGAAGTATAAAGATCTCTTACAACCAAGACGGCCGCGAAATTTTTGTCAGTACCATGAATAACGGTCAGATTATCGGTGAAAACTTTTTTGATGCCTCATTCTGGACGGTTACCCTGACCGCCCTGACCCCGGTCAACATCTCCGTCCTCAAGTGGGACAGTTTTCGTCGCTGGCAGGAAGAGTATCCGGGCCTGGAGGCCAAGTTGCAGGACTTTTATAAGCAGTGCGACACCACCCGGGTTCTTCTCGAGAAAAAAGGGCTCGACCGCAGGAAATATGAACGAACCAGGCTCTCCCGTAAAATCCAGCTCCAGTTGACCGACCACAACAACAAGCCCATCGGCCGTGGTTTCCGAGGGGAGTTGACCGATATTTCAGAGGGTGGTCTGGCTTTTCTGATCCGGATTTCGAAAAAAGAAAATACCCGACTGCTGCTGGGCCGGAATATGCAGATTACCATTCCTGTCGGCGGAGACCCGGGACACCTGCAACTGCATGGCCTTGCCATCGGCATACAGTCCTACGAACCTCTGGAATGCGATTTTTCCGTCCATATTAAATTTCCGGAACTGCTTGATCAAGAGACCCTGTTCCAGGTTCTCGGTTAACAAAGAACAAAAAAAAACTTGAGAACAACTCCTCCACGCCGAAACTATTGCTCTATTTCCCCTTCCGAAAAGCAAAAATCCGGCTCCCAGAGCAGGCAAAGAGCAACTGAAAAAATATCATTTCTTCTCGGTGTAATGGCAAAGCTCTCCACCGGGTAGCGGCTCGGATCAAAACGATCGGCAAGCGCGCCGAGGCTTTCCTGCAGTTCGTCAGCCAGTTGCTGCAGGGCCTGTTCATTTCTTTCGACCTCCTGCTCCGCCCGCTGCACATCTCCCTTCTCCTTCATTAACCGGCCGGCACTGCGCACGCCGCGGGCAGAACGGTTGGCGGTTGCAATCGATGCCCCTTTACGGCCAAACAGGGCGCCGAAAATCGCGACCCCGAAGGAGAGCGCAGTATCCACACTTCGGGCCTTGACGTCCCCTTTTTCCTTGTCCAGGCGTGCCAGGGCCTTTTCCAGTCGAACCTGAAGCTGCTGCTGTTTTTTCCTGAAACGATCTTCAACCTTCTGTCCTGCCGTTGTCTTCTTCTCACGCAGCAGGGAAGCCAGGCGCAGGTGGAACTGCTCTTCACTTTCCCCGGGCCTGGACTCCAGCTTCAACGCCGGGACCCGAAATAAAGGGAGTTTTTTTGCATGGTAGAGAAAATCGGCAAATTCCTTTTTCAGGGCAACGAGGGTACCGGAATCGGTCAGTTCAGACGATACTGAAAAAAAACTGCTGTCCGCCTGCGCAGCCCGCCTGCCCTGGTCCGGTTCGACCGGGCAGATATCAGCCTCTTCCCAGTCAAACGATTCAGCAGCGCGGCCGGCGGGCAGACGGAGACAGACCGGCTGTTCCTGATCGATATTACGGCGCTGGTTAAAAAATCGCACTCGCGCCGTCCCGACCAGCCATGGGCGGTACTGAATATTCTCCATGGGAACCGGAGCAGGAATAAACAACTGCTCGAGTGTACCGGGAAGCAATGGGGTGCTGCTGCCTGCAGTTGCCGATTTTTCAGGGGTGAGTTTCTGCACCTGCGGGCTCTCCTCTGATGGGGAGGACGTAACCAATGTTCCGATATCATGGAGTGAAACAGGCCCTTTCAGGTAGGACATGACCCAGCGGGTTTCAAACAGTGTCGGTTCAGGCCGATGGGTCGAGGAGAGCAGAAAGGTCCGGCTGCGCATGTCAGCCAACAGGTCGCGGAACTGATTTTTGTTCAACGACTCCGAACTTGCAGAGATACCGGCAAGTACACGATCCTGATCCTGCCGGGTCTGCAGGCGGCCGATGAACC
>DRKH01000395.1 GCA_011051825.1 Desulfobulbus sp. | reverse complement strand
CAGCTTGAATGAAATCAGGGATACCATCGCTTTTTTTGAAAAATGAATTGACCTGAAATCAGGCATAAGCGCTGCTAAATGCGATTTGAGATTATAGCTGTAGCGATGTTATCCCTCGTTGCTGAGGAATGGTGGTAATCAAAAATTCAATTGCAGGTAACCTTATGGCTCTGATGCAGATTACCATCATACCAATGGGGACGGGTACGCCAAGTGTCGGTGACCATGTGGCCGGGGTGCAGAAACTGCTGGAAACCAGGGAATTCGAATATCAGCTCTGTGACATGGGAACTCTCATCTATGGTAACCCGGCAGAGCTTCTGCGACTTGCAGCGGAAATCCATGAATATCCATTTTCGCGGGGTGTTGAACGGGTCGTTACCAACATCGTCCTTGATGACCGCCGAGACAAAACAGTCGGAATCGGCCAAAAAAGAGAAGCCGTTCTACAACGTCTCAAGAGGTAACCGATTTTTCATATTGCACTCCGGCGCTGACAACCGCTTTTCTCCTATACAGTGAGTTTAACTATGAAGGAACAGATAAAAATACAAAAAACCCCCTTTATTCTCCTTGGATTTTTTATCGCCCTGTGGATGATCGGTCTGGCTGTGGGCGAACCGACCAGGGTGTTGGAACAGGCGAAATCCATCTGTCTTGCATGTATAGGAATAGGGTAGGGCGATGCAGACTATCAGAAAATGGGTTCAAACCGTCTGGATTTTTTTGATCAATGGCTACTGGGCTTTTCCGTTTACCAGAAACCTGTACCAGGGACCGCTGAAAGTTATCTGCTCACCAGGTTTAAACTGCTACTCCTGCCCTGCATCGACCACATATTGTCCATTGGGAAGTTTACAGCAGCTGCTTGGCGGCATCCGTTATTCTCTGCAGACCGGACATTTCTATGTCGGTACCTTCGTTGTCGGCTGGATGGGTATCCTCGGCGCGACTTTTGGGCGCTTCATCTGCGGATGGGCCTGTCCATTCGGCCTTTTTCAGGAACTTCTCCATAAAATCCCCTCAAAAAAATACTCTGTCCCGAAGGTCCTGAGATGGGGTAAATATTTATTTTTATTAGTTTTTGTTATCATATTACCCTTGGTTGTAGTTGATCAGTTTGGATTGGGAGCGCCCTGGTTCTGTAAATATGTCTGTCCTGCCGGATCCCTGGAGGCGGGGATTCCAATGGTTCTTCTTATGCCCGACCTGCGCAGTACGCTCGGCATGCTCTATATCAACAAGATGACGATACTGATCGGATTCACCATCTGGAGCGTGCTGGCAACCAGACCATTCTGCAGAACCACCTGTCCGCTGGGTGCTTTTTATGCGCTCTTCAATCGTTTCAGCCTGATTCAGTTGCAATTAGATAAAGATGCCTGTACAAATTGCAAGGCCTGTCATAAGGTATGTCCGGTTGAAATTCGTTTTAATGAGACCCCCGGCAGCAGTGAATGCATTAACTGCATGAGATGTGCAAGTGATGCCTGTTCATTCGACGCAATCCATATTGCCATTGCCGGACATCGGCTCGGGGGAGTGAAAGAAAAATCTACGGTTGTTCCATCGTAACACCAACGCAGCAACATTATGAAGATGAAGAAAAAAAATACAGTTTTCCTTGTCCTGTTTCTCCTCCTGTTTATCGTTCAGGCAACGGCTGCCGTTGCCGAGATGGTTTCGATCGCTGGTGATAATGTGAATATGCGCTCAGGCGGCGGGAAAAAATATAAGGTTATCTGGAAACTCGGTTCCGGATTTCCGCTCAAAGTGCTCAGAAGAAGCGGCAGCTGGATTCGGGTCCAGGATTTTGAGGGAACCATCGGCTGGGTCAACAAAAAAGTTGTGAACAAGGCCCCGCACATGATTGTCAAGGTCCATAAAAAATCCAGAAAACAGATCAATGTACGCAGCGGTCCGGGAACAAACAGCAGGATCGTTGCCAAGGCCTATTACGGAGTGGTCTTTAAAACTTTAAAACGGAAGAACGGCTGGGTCAAGGTGCAGCACGACAAAGGTGTGATCGGGTGGGTTAAACGAAGCCTGTTGTGGGGCTTTTAACCGAAATAACTGGAAACAACCGCCACCGGCAGCAGGAGCAGACATTGGACAGAGATGGGGGAGTGCGGCCGCTAGAAACGATTTTAGAATAAGAACTGTGGCGAATGGCGGAGAGGGAGGGATTCGAACCCTCGGTGGAGTTTAACCCCCACACTCGCTTAGCAGGCGAGCACCATCGGCCAGCTCGGTCACCTCTCCGCATAATGGAATGTTGGCGGAGGAAGTAGGATTCGAACCCACGGTACTTTCGTACAACGGTTTTCAAGACCGCCGCCTTCAACCACTCGGCCATTCCTCCAGCACGCAGAGTTATTACCATTTCATAGAGACACTGTCAATAATTCCTCACATTCGATTTATGACTGCAGAGAAAAATATCGCTATCGGAACATCCGATATAGAAAAAGAAAACCTGAGTTGTCTGTACAAGATAACGAAAAACCTGGCTTCTTCAGCAAACCTGCAGGATTCTCTTGTCCGTATTGTAGAAACATTGGGTCAAGAAAAAAAGATGGACAACGGTACGGTCACCATTGTCAATCCGACCACCGGAGAACTGGAAATCGAAGTCGCCTACGGGATCAGCGCTGAGGCAAGAAGACGGGGACGCTACAAACTCGGCGAAGGCATAACCGGTAAGGTGGTGGCAACCGGAGAACCTATTCTGGTACCGCAGATTGGAGAAGAACCAACCTTTCTCAACCGAACCCGGACCAGGGGCGATGAACGCAAGAAGAGAAGTTCCTTTCTCTGTGTACCGATCAAGGCCGGAAACCAGAGTATCGGGGCCCTGTCGGTTGATCGTATTTATGAACAGGACCTGGGAGTGCATTCGGAACAGGACCTGCGGTTCCTGACCGTGGTCAGCGGACTCATCTCCCAGACCGTCCAGCGGGTACAGAAGGTCAACGAGGAACAGGAGGCCCTGCGGCGGGAAAATTCACAGCTCAAAAGAGAGTTGTCGGCAAAAAACCGCATAAAAGACATCATCGGTAACTCATCCAGGATGCAGGAGGTGTACGAGATGGTACACCGGGTAGCCGAATCCAATGCAACCGTTCTCCTGCGCGGCGAATCCGGAACCGGAAAAACCCTGGTTGCCAAGGCCCTGCATTACAACTCAAACCGCTCCAAAGGTCCCTTCATAGTGGTCAACTGTTCCGCCCTGCCCGAGACTCTTTTGGAGAGTGAGCTCTTTGGCCATGAAAAGGGCTCGTTTACAGGGGCAAATGAGCGCAAGAGAGGACGATTTGAGCAGGCTGAGGGTGGAACCCTGTTCCTTGACGAAATCGGCGAAATAAGCCCTGCTGTGCAGGTTAAACTGCTTAATGTCATCCAGGAGCGAACTTTTCAGCGACTCGGCGGCACCGAAACCATTCGGGCCGATATCCGGCTGGTGGCAGCCACCAACCGTGACCTGGAGGCGGCAGTCAGCGAAAAACATTTCCGTGAAGATCTGTACTACCGACTCAATGTCTTTCCGGTTTTTCTGCCGCCCCTGCGTGAACGGCGAACCGATGTGCTTCTGCTGACCGAATTTTTTCTTGATAAGTACTGCCGGGAGAACAACAAACAGATCCACAGGATTTCCACTTCAGCCATTGATCTGCTGATCCAGTATCACTGGCCGGGCAACGTCCGGGAGCTGCAGAACTGTATGGAACGGGCCGTACTGATCTGTGACGGGGATTCCATCCAGTCGATTCATCTGCCGCCGACTCTGCAGAGCGGGAAGACCGATCAGGCAGGCGGCCATCTTTCCCTGGCCGCGGCGGTGGAAAATTTTGAACGGGAAATGATCATTGATGCCCTCAAGCAGACCAGGGGCAACCAGACCAAGGCGGCAAAATATCTGGACACAAGTCTGCGGATCATCAACTACAAGATCCACAGTTACGGTATTGACCCCAGGCAGTATAAGGTGAAGAAATGCACGTCCTGATGCATGTCTGTTGCGGCCCCTGCACGGTGTATCCACTTCAAACTCTGCGTGACGAAGGGATGGATGTCAGCGGTTATTTCTTCAACCCGAATATCCATCCGTACCGTGAGTTTAAACGGCGGATCGGTGGGCTTGTCGCCCTGGCTGACAAAGAAAAATTTACGGTGGAGATCAATCGAAATTACGGTCTGACCGAGTACCTGCGTCGGGTGGTCTTCCACGAAAGCAAACGGTGTTCCATCTGTTATGACATGCGCCTTGAGCCAACGGTAAAAAAAGCAGCGGAAGAGGGCATGGATGCGTTCACAACCACACTGCTGTACTCGAGATACCAGAATCACGCCCTGCTCAAGGAACAATGCAGGCAACTGGCCGAGAAATATGCCATAGATTTTCTCTACCGCGACTTCCGTGAGGGCTGGCAGGAGGGGATTGACCGGTCCATCGCCCTGGATCTGTACCGGCAGCCCTACTGCGGCTGCATCTACAGTGAACAGGAACGCTATGATAAGAAACTGCGAAAAGAGATGCGGCGGGCAACGGAAAAGGCCAGCCGATCAAATACTACAACATCCACCACTTCCCAATAGGTG
>DRKH01000394.1 GCA_011051825.1 Desulfobulbus sp. | reverse complement strand
GTTACCGACCTGCCGCAGAGGGTTGTTCGGTCCTCTCGCCTGGGGAACAGCTTCGACCCCTTTGTTGCCGCGGCTGACTATGCGGTTATGAATACCGTCAGTGAAAACTACGCCCGTGAACTGCAGGAAACCGGTGATGATGCCCGCACAGGATGGTTGGGGCATCGCCTGCTCCAGAGAGGGGTTCAACTGGCCGGTGTAACCAACGGTATCAACCCGCAGGATTTTGACCCGACAGAGCCGGACCGGCTCGGTCTGGCTGCCGCCTTTAATCCGATGCAGGGTGATGTTCGCGGAAAACGGTTGTGTAAAGAAGATATACTTCATGCTTACAGTATGGTGCGGGAATGGGCTCATGTGGAACAGCTCGGTACACTGACCGTGGATGCAGACCAGCCGCTGTTGACCTTTATCGGGCGCTTGACCGCGCAAAAAGGGGTGGATGTCCTTTTAAAGAGCCTGGACCTGCTCCCGGAAGAGGATTGCCGCTTTCAACTGCTGGTCCTGGGTTCCGGTGATCCACTGCTTGAGGAACAGCTGGCTGCATTGACCGAGTCGGAGGATGTCCGGGCGCAGGTCTGCTTTGTCAAAGGCTATGACCCTGCCCTGGCCACCAGAATCTATGCGGCCGGTGATTTTTTTCTGATCCCGTCCCTGTATGAACCCTGTGGGCTGACCGACTACATTGCCCAGTTGCTGGGAAACCTGCCCATTGTTCATGCGGTGGGCGGGCTGGTTAAAGTTGTGGATGGGCAAACGGGTTTTGCCTACAGCCGTCATACTCCGAAGGCCCTGGCCGAGACAATGCTGGAGGCCCTTGCCGTCTATCGCGATGACCCGACGCGGATTGTGAACATGCAGCAGGCAGCGGTTGAACGGATCTACCAACATCATACCTGGGAAAAAGTCATGATCAGTTATTTCAAACTCTATGATCAGGCCCTGGCCATGACCTGCAGAAACTGATGGGCGGCAATCCGGCTCCATCCCCTGAACGGGGTATAACTCGTTCCCGTTGGTTTGAGCAGCACCGCAATCATTTTATCCGCCGGATTGTGGATGATTTTTTTTCTCTGGTCCGCTCTTTTCAGCAGCTGTACGGAGTGTACCTTGAATGCCGAAATACCCAGGGACACGGCAATGTCGATCTCCTCTGCCCTGAAACCCAGGAGACCCGGGCACAGATGTGGAACCGGTTGACGGAGATGATCGGGACGGAAACGGAAAAGGGGATGCTGTGGCAGCTCAAGGATCTCTGTCATCAGGTCTGGCCGGAGCAGGATCGAGCATATGATGTCCATGGCTCACTGATGGACTGGCTGCTGGGCTCGGTCTTTCATGAAGCCATGAAGCTCAAGGAAAATATCTACCTGCTTAATACCTATGGCCCGGCTGCTATCCGGATGCGTAACCTGCCCGAGGTCTCGCCTGTACGTGTACTTCGGCCGGCCGGATCTTTTCCCCGGCTTTCGAATATGGTCGATGCCGAGACCCTTATTCGTCGCATTGCCGCAGATGTTGTCGATCAGATGGAGCAGATCGGTTTTCTGTTGGGACAGGCCAATTTTATTCTGCGGATGATGATGCCGGATCTGGCCGCAAATCTGCTGGTTGTCCGGTTGCTGGTCGAGAAGGAAGAGCTTGTTTTGAGCGGCTGGGGAGAACATATTGAGGAGCTGTTTGGAGATATGTTCTCCGGCAGTGGTGCCGAGGGGTTTTGTGCCGCCGGACGAAGTTACCTGTCGGCCCAGTGGTATGTGCAGGCTCTGGATATGTATGAACGAGCCTTGGGTTGTGACAGTCAATGTGACGAGGCTCGTGCCAAGGTCGTCCATCTGAGGGCGGTATTGCAGGAAAATAACGGTCTGAGAAACTGGTGAAGAAGCCGGTGGTGCGGCAAACGGCAAAAGCAATTTGCATGTCGGCCGGTTATGGTATGTTTACCAAAAAATTCCACCAAGGGGGAAACGATGAGTATAAAAGTCGGTATTAACGGATTTGGACGGATCGGGAGAAATGTTTTCCGGGCCCTTGATAAAGATGAGGCCTTTGCCGATATCGAAATCGTCGGCATTAATGACCTTACCGATATCAACACCATTGCCCACCTGCTGAAGTACGACTCGGTCATGGGAGTCTACCAACGGGAGGTTACTGCAGCGGAAAACGGAATTGTTGTTGACGGGCATCTTATTCCGGTATTCAGTCATCGACAGCCGCAGGATATTCCCTGGGGTGAATGCGGGGCGGAATATGTCCTGGAGTGTACCGGGCTGTTCAGAGACATGGATTCGGCAAAAATTCATATTGATGCCGGAGCGGCCAAGGTCATTATCTCGGCCCCGGCCAAGGGCAGTGTCAAGACCATTGTCATGGGAGTAAATGAGGATGAGTATAATCCTACTGAGCACCACGTGATCTCCAATGCCTCCTGTACAACCAACTGTCTGGCCCCGGTGGCCCAGGTAATTCTGGATAATTTCGGTATCAAACGCGGCCTTATGACCACGGTCCATGCCTATACCGGTGATCAGCGGCTGCTGGATTTCCCCCATTCGGATTTGCGCCGGGCCAGGGCGGCCGCCATGTCGATGATCCCGACCAAGACCGGAGCTGCTGCAGCCGTGGCCCTGGTGATTCCGGAGTTAAAAAATAAATTTGACGGGTTGGCCGTTCGAGTCCCGACACCGGATGTGTCCCTGGTGGATGTGGTGATGGAGGTGGAGCGCGAAGTCACCGCCGGGGAGGTCAATAACGTCCTTGCCGAAGCAGCCAGTCGTTTCCTTCGATATACCGAAGAACCGCTGGTATCCATAGATTTTCAGGGAGACCCTCACTCCTCAATCGTTGACGGGCTCTGTACCCGGGCCCTGGGCACAACGGTCAAGGTGATGACCTGGTATGACAATGAATGGGGCTACTCCAATCGGATGCTGGACCTCGTTTTGCATATGGAGGCAAATAAACCCTTGTAATTGAAGGCTAAAAGGTGTACGGTTTCTGCCGTACCCGTGCGGGGCAACGGGTTTTCCGTTGCCCCGTTTTTATTTTCAGCTTTTGTATCAAGGAGGAAAGTATGAAAAAAGTATGTTTGTCAATGGCCGCAGCCTTTGTGCTGGTTGCCGGGAGCAGTATGGCATCGGAGGCAGTGCACTGGGGATATTCCGGTCACGGCGGCCCTGAAAGCTGGGGAGAACTGAACCCTGCCTACGAGATGTGCGCGAAGGGTGTGAATCAGTCTCCGATTAATTTGACGGATTTTGTCGAATCCGAGCTTGAACCCATAACCTTTCATTACTCGGGACTGGCAACGGAAGTTGTGAATAATGGTCATTCCATTCAGGCAAATTACACGGCTGGTTCCACTATTCAGATTGATGGAAAAACTTTTGAACTCAAGCAGTTTCACTTCCATTCTCCCAGTGAAAACACCATTAACGGTGAATCCTTTCCCATGGAAGCGCACTTTGTCCATGCCGCCCAGGATGGTTCTCTGGCCGTTATCGCCGTCATGTTTAAAATCGGTGACGAGAATGAGGGTATAAACAAACTCTGGAAACAGATGCCGGCCAAGGCCGGGGAAAAAGTCGCCATGGCTTCCCAGGTCAAGGCGGATGATATTCTGCCCAAAAATCGTGATTACTATCGTTTCAATGGCTCTCTGACCACTCCGCCGTGTACGGAAGGTGTGCTCTGGCTGGTAATGAAACAGCCGATGACTGTTTCCAAAGAGCAGGTTGAGGCCTTTACCCATGTCATGCATCACCCCAATAACCGTCCTGTGCAACCTGTGCATGCCCGTCCGGTTTTGCAGTAGATTCAGCCTTGCAGTGGACAAAGGATCTGTTTGTTGTTCTGCAAACTTTTGTTGTTCTGCAAACTCCGGAAGAGAGTTCTCACTCCCGGCGGTTTTGGAGCATACCTCCTGCCGGGAGTCGGAATCGCAGTCCGGATCGCCGGGAAAAGCGAAGATGAAAACATAGATTCGACTGTGCCTGAACAACTCTTTCGGATTATCCGCGCAGAATAGTCCTGTCCGTAAAAAATCCCCTGACCGGCCTCCGATCAGGGGATTTTCTTTGTTCTTTTACCCCCGATACGGTATCCTTCCAATAAGGACCTATTCTCTTCTGGTTACCCGCATATTTTACAAAGGTCTTGCCGCAGGCCGCCTGTGAAATATGCGGGTTAGCCGGCTCTGCTCCTTCGGGTTGATGAAAAAAACTATTCTTCTTATTGATGATGAACCCCGATTCTGTCGGAGTCTGAGCCTCCTGCTGGAGGCAGAGGGGTTTTGTGTCAATGCTGTCCACTCCGGTCGGAAAGGGGAAAGCGCCCTCCGGGAAACGGATTATCATGGTGTTATCCTGGACATGGGGCTGCCGGATATGTCGGGAACGGTCCTTGCCCGCCATATTGTTGAACGGTATCCCGAAACTGCGGTTATTATTCTTACCGGTGAGAATGATGCGGAAAAAGGGCTGGCCGCCTTTCGTCTGGGGGTGTTTGATTATCTTATAAAACCCTGTGATCCCGAACATCTCATCCGAATACTGCACAGGGCCCTGCAGCAGAAGCATTCTGAACGAAATCTGCGCGATGCCTATGATATAATCAATCTCAGTCCGGCAATAGCGTTCCTGTGGCGCAAAGAAGACGGCTGGCCGGTAGAGTTTG
>DRKH01000393.1 GCA_011051825.1 Desulfobulbus sp. | reverse complement strand
GAGGGATAACATCGCTACAGCTATAATCTCAAATCGCATTTAGCAGCGCTTATGCCTGATTTCAGGTCAATTCATTTTTCAAAAAAAGCGATGGTATCCCTGATTTCATTCAAGCTGAGCTTTAGTGGTAATCAGGAAGATGATTGAGGAACAAGCGCAATCCTCCCTGTTCCGGAAAACCATAGACATAAATAACCGCTTGTCAAAAGTTATGTCGGCAGCTCATAATTTTTTCATAAAAACAACACACTGCCGCAAAATATATATCATGTTGATTTAACAAATAAAACAATTAAACCATCCTCAAGTTCATTTGACCGCTCAAGGTTTGTTTTTAATCACCCTCTTAACAGAAGTCTCAACCATGCTTACTTTTCAGGAGTCGGGAGTAAAAAACTCTTCAGCCTGGGTCCAGTGATTCAGGCCGGACTTTAACCAAGGAGGTAACAGCATGGCGAGGAAAAAACTCGAGGAATCAGAGTATGAGGCCTATTTTGACTCTTTGTCCAAGGGGATGAAAGAGCAGGTTGCGGAAATTGAGGTAATGGCGGTCGGTATCATGGATAAAGAGCAGACCGGCTGGATTCCCTGTTATGGAATCAGCTATGATCCACCTGAAAAAACAATTTCCATCATGTGCGAATATATTGACCACAATATCAAAAAACCCCGTGAGGTCTGGGTAAAGGAAAGCGATAGCGGTATTGCCGCCATTGAAATTACCGGAGCAGAGGGCTATATCCACCTGCTCAAATTTAAAGAGCCCGTCGCCATATAGACATTCACCTCGTAACTGGTCACAGGTTTTGTAACTATGTGTTTTCAGCTATCTTAAACCTGTACTTCACCTGTTACCACGAATACCATGTAATCGCCCTGGACGGACCCTTCCCCTCCGTTGTTCCGGTGACCACGGTATTCGTGGTTTTTCTTGTTTCTCTCCTGTACCATCCCTCTGTTGCGGTGAAGGTTGCCCCGGATGAATCCTTACAACGTTTCTGAAAACTCTTCTATTTCCCGAAATATCCACCGACGCCTGCTGAAAAGAAATTCAGCGCAGAAAACAGCAAAGTACAGACCACCAATCCAGTAGAGACCTGTCCGGCTTGATCGGTAGAGGTAGACCAGCAGGGTCAGCCAGGAGGCCAGCGAGCAGACCAGTCCGGTTAGGGCCCAGCCGATTCCGACCCCGATATGATGATGCAGGCGCAGAGCAGAGAGGTTGATGGCGGCAAAAATCAAGAGAAAAGTGGAACTGGCAAACGAGGAAATAATGGTCAGATCGGTAAGATTGACGAACACAATGGTCAACCCCGTCATTATCAACAGACTGACCCAGGGAATATTATTCTGTTTACGCCGGAAGCTGAACACCACCGGCAGAGCCTTTTCCGTGGCCATGACCATGCCCAGTCGGGCGGTGCCGAACAACGTGGCATTGATGGCCGAAGCCGTGGATAACAGGGCGGCAAGACCGATGAGCATAAATCCTGCATGACCAAGAAACGGCCTGGCGGCAACGGCAAGGGCATACTCCTTGTATCGGGTGATCTCTTCGGGCAGCAGATTGCCCCCCGCAACAATGGAGACCAGGATATAGACGCCAATGGTTATCCCGACGGACCACATGATTCCACGGTGCAGATTCTGCCCGGGATTCTCCATCTCGCCCACGGCATTGGGGATAAGCTCAAACCCCTCATAGGCAACAAAAATAAGGGCGGAGCCCATGATCATCCCGCCGTATCCCCGGTTGAAGAGCGGCAGCAGATGATCGGCCCTGGCATAGAACAGGCCGACAAGACCAAAGAGGAGCAGGATCAGCAGTTTGATTATGACGATGACCAGTTCACTGGAACCACTGGCCTTGACCCCATAGAGATTAACGCCTAAAAAAGCCAGTAGAATCAAGGTCTCCAACAGATGATGCATGGCCGGTCCATGGATAAGGCCGCCACCCAGCATTGCCGTGCCGTAGACCCCGAAGGTGAACGCATACAGGGCCATGGTGCCGATATAGCCGACCAGCAGCAGCCAGCCTCCCATTCCCGAGATATTGGGATGGGCAAAGGCATGCTCAAGATAGGTAAACGAACCACCGTCCGAACGAAAGGCAACCCCGAGGCGGGCATAGGAGAGACCGGTGAGCAGAGCCACTATCCCGCTGATCGCAAAGGCGATGGGGGCGGCATGCCCGGCCTGGGCAATGGCCAGCCCAAGGACTGAAAAAATTCCACCGCCCACCATTCCGCCGATCCCCATGGCAATAACTTCCTTTAAGCTCAACAGCTCTTCAGGCGGGGTCTCTATGGTTTGTGGTGCAGGTTCCATATCATCCCTTCCTTTAGGAACGGGAATTAAATAACCTGAATATATCGGAGTCTCGTACCTCGCTTACCTGCGCCGCAATTTTTTCGTCAGCTATGCTTAAAAAATCTTCGCATATTAGATATATGTAACGATTTTTTAAGCATAGCTGACGGAACAAAGGGCAAGTAAGATGTTCAGGTTATTTATTGTACGTTCCTTACTCCATATTCAACGAGTCCCCGGTACAATTCCAGGCCCGGGATCTAATTTTCATTGTTGGATTTCCGACTCGAGAAATGAAAGATACCCGGTGAAAAGGATTTTTTGATCCTTTTCAAAAAGTTCCGGTGTCCAGAGGCTCTATACTTCAGGTGGCGATAAACCTGCACCTTCACCAGATCGGTCAAAATGGCCGACAGAACGGAATACAACCAGATAAGTGCAATTTCAGGCCAGCTGATCGGAGCTATAAATCCGAATCCGTAAGCAGCCAGCAGCGTAGCCGCAGCCTTGGTAACCACCGCGGACCAGATCATAATCGGGGCCGGCCAGGGACGTTTCCAGAAATGTCCCTTGGTCCGGGCCACGAACAGGACCAGATGACCGGCTACGGCCATTTTGAGAAAGACATAGGTCTGAACCTGGGTCACATCCAGATGCAGCCAGTCGATGGCAATCAACAGCATACCGAAACTGCCCAGAACACCGACAATACCCATGGAGGTTGCAACCGCTATAACCTGCTGCATATTCCAACGGACCGGATTTTGTTCCAGGCCGGTATGGTCGTAGGCAATGGTCATGATCGGTATATCATTGAAAAAGGCCAGCAGAATGATCATGATGGCGGTTATGGGATAAAAGTTGAAAAAAATCATGGCCAGGACAACGAAAAACATAATCCGGATGGTTTCGCTGATCCGGTAAATCGCATAGCTGTTCATCCGTTCAAATATGCGCCGCGCCTCTTCAATGGCGGTGACGATGACCGATAGACCGGGAGAGGTAAGTACCAGATCGGCGGCGGCCCGGGCCGCATCAGTAGCCCCGCTGACCGCAATGCCGACGTCCGCCTGTTTCAGGGCCGGCGCATCATTGACCCCGTCACCGGTCATGCCTGTGATGTGGTTGCGGGCCTGCAGGATCCGGACGATGGAGAATTTATGCTCCGGAAAAACCTCGGCAAACCCCTCGGCTTTTTCCACCTTTTGCCCCAGATCGACATCCTTGGTTTCACGTTTCCCCTGCACGGGCAGAATATCCGATTTCAAGATATCCGTCCCCAGATGCAGCTTTGCGGCTATCTGTCTGGCAATGGCCAGATTGTCACCGGTCACCATCTTAATATGAACCCCGTATTTTCCGGCCCGCTCAATGGTTTCCGCCGAGTCTTCCCGCGGCGGATCAAACAGGGACAGAATGCCGAGAAATTTCAGCTTCTCTTCGCCGTCTTTCTTCACCCCGACCCCAAGGGCACGATACCCCTGAGCCGCAAAATCATTGACCACCTCATTGGCCCGTGCAAGATCGGCAGCATTCAACTTTGCCATTTCCATGATCACCTGCGGAGCCCCCTTGGTAACCATAAAAACGGTGCCGTCCGCAGCGCGGACCGTTGCCTCAGTACGCTTATGTACAGGGTCAAAGGGTACAAATTGTGTCTGTTCATAGGATTTGAGGCGACTGCTGTCCTGCAGGCCCTGGATGACGGCTTCGTCGATGGCGTCCCGGTCCTCTTCTCGAGAAGCCAGAGAAGCCATCAGCAATACTTCCTGGGCATCGGCGGCAGCAAACGTTTCGACATCCCCCAGGGTGAGCTTATTCTGGGTCAGAGTGCCGGTTTTATCCGAACAGAGAATATCCATACTGGCCATCTCCTCAATGGACTCCAACCGGGTGACGATGGCTTTTTTCTTTGACAGCAGCATGGCGCCGACGGCCATGGTCATGGAGAGAACCGCCGGCATGGCTACCGGAATAGAGGCCACGGTCAGGATCAGGGCAAACTGGACCAGATCCAGCCATGGTGCATGCCGATGAAGTTGGACCAGAACCAGGATGGCCACCAGCACCAGACTGACATAGATGAGATAGTCACCGATGGTGAGCACGGCCTTCTGGAAATGGGATACGGTTTTTGCCTGTTCCACAAGACCTGCGGTCTTGCCGAAGCGGGTATTCTGTCCGGTGGCAGTTATTTCGGCCAGGACTTCGCCCTGTTTGACAATGGTACCTGAAAAAATTTCCTCCCCCAGCTTCTTGGTGACCGGCAGGGATTCACCGGTTAGGGCCGACTGGTCCACACTGAGATATTCACCCTCAATCAATCGGCCATCTGCCGGAACCACGTCGCCCAGGCGAATGCGGACAACATCTCCCGGAACCAGACCGGCGGCATCAATGACCGACCAGGTCGCATCACGCAGGACACGCGCCTTCTGGGCAAGTTCCTTTTTCAGGGCCTCGACGGCATTGCCGGCGGTATATTCCTGCCAGAAACCGACCCCTGCGTTGAACAGCAACAGGGCTATTATAATAAAAAAATCAGGCCAATGCCGGACAGCCGCCGAGAGGATGGCGGCAACCTCGATCATCCAGGGGATGGGTCCCCAGAAGTAGCCAAACAGCATCCTGAGGAAAGAAACCTTCTTTTCCTGCAGGGCATTGGGTCCGTACTGCTGCAGTCGCCGTGCCGCTTCCGCGGAGGTAAGTCCCCTGGCCTGTTGCGGCGTAGTGGTGGATGAAGCTGAAGCCGTCATGAGAATAACCCTCCATAACAATAATTAATGATAGAAAAAATGCCGGGTCTGTAACAGGTTGCTGCTTACCTGCCTCCTCCCTGCGGTCGAACAACATAGGCTCCGACCCCGGCATAACGGGCTGCAGCGCCGAGCTCCTCCTCGATACGCAGCAACTGGTTATATTTTTCCACCCGCTCACCACGGGCCGGGGCCCCGGTTTTGAGGTGTCCCGTATCCAGCGCCACGGTCATGTCGGCAATAAAACTGTCCACCGTTTCACCGGAACGATGTGAAACAAAGGCACCCCAGCCATGATCTCTCGCCATCCGCGTGGCTGCAATGGTCTCGGTCAGAGTGCCGATCTGGTTAAGCTTGATCAGGACGGCATTGGCCACGGACTCCCTGATGCCCCGCTCAATCAGGGTAACATTGGTACAGAACAGATCATCGCCGACCAGTTCAAGACGGCTGCCCAGAGTACGCATGAGG
>DRKH01000392.1 GCA_011051825.1 Desulfobulbus sp. | reverse complement strand
CTTATCTACCTCTCTGCACGGTCAGGCCTGATTCACATAGGAATCACTATAGTTCACAGGCCTGACTGCACAGATATGGAGCACTCCTGAACAGTTACAGGTGGTGGTAGGGCTAGTTCTCTGCCCCTACCTGAATAGTTACCAACGATTTTGAGTTTTTTTCGGAGACTAAACAGATATCATGACGGAAAAACCCTATAGCATAATTATTGCCGATGATCACAGCCTGATTCGTAAGGGGCTGCGGACAATTATTGAGCTTGAATCGGATATTCAGGTAATCGGTGAAGCCGGTGACGGCCAGGAACTGTTGGATCTTCTCTCCCGTGAGCAGCCCGACCTGATCATAATGGATATTTCAATGCCCCGTATCAACGGGATAGAGGCGGTACGTGAAGTTGTTGAGAAATATCCCGGAGTGCGTGTGCTTATGTTGACCATGCATCGCAACAGTCAGTATTTTTATAATGCCATCTCAGCCGGTGCCCATGGCTATCTGATGAAAGATGATTCGGATACCGAACTCCTGACCGCCATTCGAACGGTCCAGACCGGAAAAAGTTATGTGTCTCCCCAGTTGTCCAATGAGGTAACCGATGAAATGATTTCGGCCTTTCGTGATCACCGTGAAACTCCTGTTATCCAGTTGACGGACCGGGAGCGGGAGGTCCTGCAGTTTGTGGTCAAGGGCTATACCAGTAAAAAGATGGCGGATATTCTCTGTCTGAGTCCGCGCACCGTGGATCACCATCGGGCAAAACTGCTTAAAAAATTCAAGATGAAAAACACGGTGGATCTGGTCAAGTATGTGGTGCGCAACTCCATAGTTGTCTCTGAGTAGTTGGAGTTCCTGATGCTGACCATCACTGCCGTTGACAGGCTTTTTGTGTGGAGGTTTTTTGCATGAAAAAGTCCTGGACGCTTGCCGACGTTCTGGATCTTGAATTTTTTCTCAGTTCGGATCAGGAGTTGATTGACGGCGGCGGAGATGAACATTTGGCTGAACGTGATCGGGAGATATACCTGCAGATCAGGGAACTCTGCGGCCGGAAGGATTCTGCCGAGACCAGGGCCTGCCTGCTCAGGCACTGGTTGTCCCGGCGTCGTCAACAGTTCCGCCATGAATCAGGGGGCACCACGGTCCTACCGGGAGGGCTCTATCAGGAGCTGACCAGGATCTGCGGGTGGTTCATCTTTGTGCTTGCCCTGTTCCTCGGCTGGGGGGGCGCATTTTCTTTTCTCAGTTATTCCGGAAAGACTCCGGTTAATGTGTCCTTTTATTTCCTTTTTTTCGTCTGCAGCCAGCTGGTCCTGCTCATGACGCTGCTGATTTCTTTTTTTGCCCGGCACCTGATCGGTGGTGATTCTCTGCCGATTATCTATACTTTCCTCCGTAAGGGGGTTCTGCATCTGGCCGGAAAAATAGGACGACTGCCGGCGGCCATGGATACCCACCGGTGGCTTGCCGGTTTGTCCGGTCGCCTGAGACGGCGGCACAGGAGTTATGGCCTCCTCTTTGTTCTTCCCTTTTTTTTAATGATCCAGCTGGGAGGCATCGGCTTTAATCTTGGTGTGCTGGCCGCGACGCTGCTCAAAGTGGTTGGAACCGATATTGCCTTTGGCTGGCAGTCGACCCTGCAGCTCGGCAGCGAGACCGTATATCGACTGGTCCGGGCCATTGCTTCTCCCTGGTCCCGGTTCCTGCCCGCCGGGGTCGGCTATCCTGATCCGGATCAGATCAGGGGCAGTCAGATGGTCCTCAAAGACGGTATCTATCATCTGACCACAGGAAATCTGGTCTCCTGGTGGCCCTTTCTCTGTCTGAGCGTGGCCGTGTACGGACTCCTGCCCAGAGTCTGCCTGCTGTTGGCCGGCTGGTGGTCGAGCCGTTCCCTGCTCCGTCGGCTGGACTTTGCTACCGCGGATCAGCACCAGCTGCTCCACCGTATGCTGACCCCGCGTCTTTCAACCGAATCCGACCGGGAAGAGCTGCCGGTGCAGGAAAAGGGGGAGGATAAACCGGTGGAGGAAGACGTTGTTCCACCGGCCGGTGGCCGGGTGCTGGCCCTGATCCCCGATGAACTCTTCGATGACTGCGGACAGGAAGAACTGGCGGAACTGGTCAGAGACCGGCTTGGTCAGCGGCTTGAACGCTGCCTGCGTATCAATCACGAGGCTGAGGACGAGGATGTCTTCCAGGAAATACAACGGGAAAATCTCACTGAAACCGATGCGCTGCTCCTGCTCCAGGAGGCCTGGCAGCCACCCATAGAGGAGCTTTTCTTTTTTCTGCGCAGTCTCCGCGAACTGGTGGGGGAAAAGGTTCTCTTGAGTATTGTCTTTATCGGCAAACCCAATTCAGAGACTATTTTTACTCCACCGGCTCAACAGGATTATCAAATCTGGCGCAAGAAAATAGAGACCCTGGGAGATCCATACATGCACTGTGTTCGGCTGGTGAACGCATGAAGACAGCGGTTCCGGAATTTGCGGTGGTCGGTCATCCCAACGAGGGAAAATCTTCGGTTCTCTCAACCCTGGCCGAGGACGATAGTGTCCGGATCAGCCCGATTCCCGGTGAAACCAGAGAGTGTCGTCGTTTTCCGGTCATAATCGACGGTCGTGAAGTGATTGGATTTGTCGATACCCCCGGCTTTCAGAATCCCCGTCGTACCCTGCAGTGGATGCAGGCGTACCAGGGTCCGGATGAACGGTTGTTGATCGATTTTATCGCCGCTCACGACAAGGATCCTGCCTTTCATGATGACTGTCGGCTCCTGCGGCCGCTCATCGACGGGGCCGGGATTATTTTTGTTGTCGACGGCTCACGACCGGTCCGTAATATGGATAAGGCTGAAATGGAGATCCTCCGCCTCACCGGCCGTCCCAGGATGGCCATTCTCAACTGCAAGGAGGATGAGTCTGACTTCCTTGACCGGTGGCAGCATGAATTCCGCAAGCATTTTAACTCGATTCGGGTATTCAACTCCATGCGGGCCACCTATGCCGAGCGTATCGCCCTGCTGGAAAGCCTGAAGGGGATCGATCAGACCATTGAACCTGTTCTGGAACTGGTTATCCGCGCCTTTAAAGCGGATTGGGCCGCTCGGACCCGTCGGAGTGCGGGCCTGATAACAACCCTGCTGGAAGAGGTTCTCTGCTATCGAAAAACAGCTGCCCTTCCGGAAGGGGAAGATGAGAAAAAACTGCAGGAAAAAATGCAGGCGGCCTTCACCCGGTATGTCGACAAGAAGGAACGTTCGACCCACCGGCGGCTCCGCAAATTATTCAAGCATAATATCTTTACTCCGAAACTGCCCGCCCAGTCGATTCTGCTCCAGGATCTGTTCAGTGAAAAAACCTGGCAGTTCCTCGGTCTGAATCAGAGGGAGTTGATCATGACCGGTGGCCTGAGCGGAGCTGCTTTAGGTGCCGGACTTGATCTGGCGGCTGCAGGGATTACCTTTGGTGTTTTTTCCGCAATAGGGGGGCTGCTGGGGGCGGCAGGGACTGCCTTGAAGGGCAGGGATATTCTATCCGGTGTCCGTCTGCTCGGCATGAAGCTGGATCATCAGCAGCTTCGATTCGGGCCGGTCAATAACATCCAGCTCATGTATATCCTGCTCGACCGGGCCCTGCTCTTTTACAGCCTGGTGATCAACTGGGCCCACGGTCGCCGTGACTATCAGGGAGCGGTTGACGAAAAACAGGTGCAGCCGGCGAAACAGGGCTATACCGCGGGTTGGACCCGCAGTGAACAGAAAATCTGTGAACGTTTTTTTCAGGCCGTGACCGGAGACAATATCGAGGATGCCGCCGACCGCAGCGAAGCCCTGCATCAGCTCCTGGTTGAAAAACTGACGGATTTGTCCGGTGGATAGGG
>DRKH01000391.1 GCA_011051825.1 Desulfobulbus sp. | reverse complement strand
TGTGCTGGGAGGTTTCCGGGTCCCTGTCCGACGAACCGGAATGTGTCAAGATCACCGGCGGCACCTATGAGACCTGTGAAGAATGCGAGGTATATCACATTGCCGTCTATGATGATCTGCAGGCCTTATCTTCCTATTTCAATAATTTTGTCCTCAAACTGCAGCGGATGTTCAGGGAGGTGGTCCAGGGGGTTGAAACCATGTCGTCGGCAACCACCGAGCTCTCGGCCATATCCGAACAGATGTCCGGCAGTGCCACAACCGTTTCCGACCAGTCGGAATCCGTTGCCGCGTCGGCAGAGGAGATGAGTACCAATATGGAATCGGTCGCAGCGGCAACCGAACAGGCCACCACCAATATCAACCTGGTGGCCTCGGCAGCAGAAGAAATGAACGCGACAATTTCCCAGGTGGCGGACAACACCGCCCAGGCAAGCGCGGTGACCGGTGAAGCCGTGAGCGAAGCAACCAGTGCCTCTGAAAAAGTTCAGGAACTCGGTGTTGCAGCCAAGGAAATCGGAAAGGTGACGGAAACCATAAATGATATCTCCGACCAGACCAACCTGCTGGCCCTGAATGCAACCATAGAGGCAGCCCGTGCCGGTGAGGCCGGCAAGGGTTTTGCCGTTGTAGCCAACGAGATCAAGGAGCTGGCGAAACAGACGGCCGAGGCCACGGATGAAATCCGGACACGAATCGAGGGGATCCAGCATTCAACCTCCGGAACCGTGGACCAGATTGAACGTATTTCAACGGTTATCAACACTGTTAATCAAACGGTAACGGAAATAACCACGGCAGTGGAAGAACAATCCAAAGCCACTGACGAAATTGCCGACAATGTATCCCAGGCCGCGCAGGGACTTGGCGAAGTGAATGAAAATGTCGCCCAGAGTGCAACCGTGACTTCGGAAATTGCACAGGACATAACCGGGATAAGCCAATCGGCAAAAGAAATGGCAACCAGCAGTGGTGAGGTCCGCTCAAGTGCCGGCGAGCTCTCGGAACTGGCTGCCAAATTGAAAAATATGGTCAGCGGTTTTAGACTGTAACATCTCTTTTCCCGGTGTCAGTTAGAGTTATTTCCGGTTATTTAAGCTCCAGCATACAGATCTATTGGTGTTTCCCTACCTGACATGGTAAGGGTTCGCTCAACAATAACTTCGCATTCTGAGGCGCACTTTGAACATGTAGAAAAGCGATCTTCAACTATGCAATCAGACCACTTCTCTAAATGTCCATATTACACCTCACCTCTACGAAAGTAGTAACTCTTCAGATAGGGGCAGAGAGCTAGCCCTACTACCACCTGTAACTGTTCAGGAGTGCTCCATATCTGTCCAGTCAGGCCTGTGAACTATAGTGATTCCTATGTGAATCAGGCCTGACAGTGCAGAGAGGCAGATAAGCGCAGACTCCGTGGGGTGCTCCTGAACAGTTACCGAAAGTATTGCTGAGCGAACCCTGAGCAGGCAACTGGTGTCGGGTAGAAACTGGTGGAGGCAACAATATGGTACCAGGGAAAAACACACGCTTTTTGACCACCAAAGAGGTCGCACAACTGCTCAACGTCAACGAGAAGATGGTGTATTCGCTCGTCAACGAAAAAGGTCTGCCGGCAACCAAGGTCACGGGAAAATGGCTTTTCCCGCAAAGGTTGGTGGAAGAGTGGCTGGAAGCGCATATTCTCAACTATAAACCTTCCGGGGCCGAGCTGACTGCCGACAATGGTCTTCTCCTTCTGGCCGGCAGTGATGACCCGTTGTTTCAGAAAACCCTGTCCCTGTTTCATGCCGGGCAAAAAGAGACCACTGCTTTTTTTGCAAACCTCGGCAGTATGGGCGGTCTGACCAGTATGAGACGCGGGCTATGCCATATCGGAGTCTGCCACCTGCTCCAGGATGACAACAACGAATACAACTTCGGCTTTGCCGAGCAGGAACTGGAGAGCATGCCGGTCTTTGTCAACTTCAGCCGCCGGCAGCAGGGAATACTCCTGCAAAAGGGCAACCCCAAAGAGATTACCTCGATCACTGATTTTGCCCGGCAGGATGTCCGGATCGTCAACCGGCCCCTGGGCACCGGCACCCGCCTGCTGCTGGACTATGAAATAGCGAACTCCAACATCTCGACTCAGGATATTGCCGGTTACCAGACCGAGGTGTCACGCCATCTTGATGCCGGTCTGGAGGTGCTGGCCGGGCGGGCTGATGCGGCCCCGGCTATCCGAACGGTTGCGGGCATGCTGGGGCTTGACTTTATCCCCCTGCGCTGGGAACGGTTCGACCTGCTTATCCGACGGGAACGCTTTTTTGAACCGACCATTCAACGTTTTATCAGTCTGCTGCACGAGGAAGAATTTCGACAGCTGGCCGGATCCCTTGAAGGCTACGATATCTCGCTCTGCGGCAAGATGCTTTTCCCCGACAACTTCAAAAACAAGGCGATACACAAGTGACGCGACGTGCATTTACGATCCCGGTCCTCCTCCTGTTCTCCCTGCTGCCGGCTGCAACGCAGAGCTGGGGCGGAGATACTGTTCTGACCATGTCCACGACAACCAGTACCCAGTCATCCGGCCTGCTGGACATTCTCCTGCCGGAATTTACAAAAGAGACCGGCATTGAGGTCAAAGTCATTGCCAAGGGAACGGGTGCGGCTATCCGGGACGGACAGGATGGCAATGTCGATCTCATCTTTGTCCATGCCAAAGAACGCGAACAGCAATTTGTCCACAACGGGTTCGGCACCAGGCGCTACCCGGTCATGCATAATGATTTCGTTCTCATCGGGCCGAAAAACGATCCGGCAGCCATCAAGGGAACCGTTGATGCGGCCAGGGCCCTGAAAAAAATAGCCGGGGCCAAGGCGTTGTTCATCTCCCGGGGCGATGACAGCGGAACCCATACCAAAGAACAGCTGCTCTGGACCGACAGCGGGATCAAACTGGTAGAAAAGACCAGGACAATCATCAAGAAGGGTGCAAAGAAAACAATCACCTCAATATGGCCTGCAGAATTCGGCAGCTGGTATCTTTCCATCGGCCAGGGCATGGGAAAAACCCTGACCTATGCCGACGAAAAACAAGCCTATACCCTTGTCGATCGTGGTACTTATATAAAATACAGATTTGGGAAGAAACCGGCTCTTGAACTTGAGGTCCTGGTTGAAGGAGATAAAAAACTGGCTAACCCGTATGGCATTATCCCCGTTAATCCGGAGAGATATCCCCTGGCCAAATACAGGATGGCCATGCAGTTTATCCAGTGGATCACCGGCCCGCGGGGCCAGAAACTGATCGGCGGCTATCGACTTGAAGGAAAACAGCTTTTTTACCCTGATGTGATCCGATAAACCAGCATGGCTGGACCGGATTTTTTTTACTTCACCGCCACAACCAACGATGAAAACAGGATACGGAGAGTAGAGCATCCGCAGTTATAACCACCATAGCTAAACCGAGCGAAGACTCCGGGCGGTAACTTTAAACTCAGAACTCAGAACTCAGAACTCAGAACTCAAAACTCAAAACTCAAAACTCAAAACTCGAAACCCGAAACCCGAAACCCCATGTCCCTTCTCCTCGACAGCCTGCAGTCCGCCGTCCTCCTTCTGTTTTCCATGGATCCGGAACTGCTCAACATCGTCGGCGTGTCGCTCAAAGTCAGCGGCACCTCAACCCTGATTGCCTCTATGGCCGGGATTCCCTGCGGCTTTATCATTGCCCATTCCGGTTTTTACGGTAAACGGCTGGTCCTGACCTGTCTCAACACCCTGCTGGCGATGCCGACCGTGGTCATCGGTCTGCTGGTCTACGCCTTTATCTCCAGACGGGCTCTATTCGGTGAGCTGGGACTACTCTATACCCAGAAGGCCATGGTTATCGGTCAGGTCATCCTGATCATGCCGCTGGTCACCTCGCTGACTATCGCCGCAATCAGCAGGATTGACGATCGCTATCGAAAGACGGCCCTGACCCTGGGGGCAACACCTCTGCAGATGGCGCTGGTGATTGTTCATGAAGCACGGTACGGTATCGGTGCCGCCGTCATTGCCGCCTTTGGCCGGGTCATTGCCGAGGTGGGTATCAGTATGATGCTGGGCGGCAACGCCAAGGGCTTTACCCGGACCATGACAACAGCCATGGCCCTTGAATATGACAAGGGCGAGTTTGTGCTGGCCGTGGCCCTGGGTCTGACCCTGATGACCATCGCCTTCGGGGTCAACATGCTGTTTCATTTTTTCCAGGGAAAAACCGGAATCGATGCTCTATAACGCCACCGAGCTGACCAGGACCTTCAAGGGACGGAGGGTATTGAACCTCAAGCACCTTGAAATCAGACACCGGAAAATATATGGGCTCATCGGTCCCAACGGCGCCGGCAAGACCACCCTGCTCAATCTGCTCGCCTTTCTGGACAGGCCGACAACCGGCAGATTACGATTCCAGGGACGGGATGTCGAATATACCAAACAACAGCTGCTGGAGTTACGGCGCCAGGTGGTGCTGGTGGATCAGTATCCCATTCTCTTCACCGGCTCAGTCTGGAAAAATGTGGAATTCGGCCTCAAGGTTCGAGGAATTTCTAAAAAAAAACGCTCACCTCGCATTGAACAGGCGCTGGAGCTGGTCGGGATGGAGGAATTTCGGCAGGCTGAAGCACACAGGCTGTCCGGAGGCGAAACCAAGCGAGTGGCGCTGGCACGCGCTCTGGCAATACAACCCGAGGTCCTGCTCTGCGATGAGCCGACGGCCAATGTTGACGAAGAAAACCAGGAGATCATCCTGAAACTTTTACAACGGATCAACAGCGAGCAACAGACCTCCATAATCCTGGCCACCCATTATCTTGCCCACAGCAGGCGTCTGGCCGATTACACCCTGAGCCTGGAACATGGAACCATCTCCAGTCAGGTCGATGAAAAAATTTCCTGATTACGAACAAAGCGCAGCTTTTCACAAATCAGGGATAACATCGCTTGTTCATCCGGATTGCAGAACCCAGTAAATTCATCACAAATTCGCTGGGTTCGTAATACCCTTTGGTATTCAGCGATGGTATCCCCTGTATCAGGCTGAGGATTGCGGGTAATCAGAAAAAAATTCCTGATTACCACTAAAGCTCAGCTTGAATGAAATCAGGGATACCATCGCTTTTTTTGAAAAATGAATTGACCTGAAATCAGTCATAAGCGCTGCTAAATGCGATTTGAGATTATAGCTGTAGCGATGTTATCCCTCGTTGCTGAGGAATGGTGGTAATAAAAAAAAATTTTCTAACGGTTGGCCAAGGGCAGCATACTTCAACATTTTTTCGAATCTGCAAGAGCTTGCCGCTGCCCCTTTAGCTTTTCCGGCCTTGACCCGTCGGCCTTATTGCACCGACTCCACCCTTCTCCGGTGATCCTCTGTGGACTTCTTTACATAATCGACGTACAGTAGAGGCAAGTCTTTCTTCTCATTATCCCTGTCAGTTATGAGGCCGACCATGCAAAATGCTCCGAGCACTCCCCTTCCCTACACCTCTATTTTCGGCAACAATACGGTGGAAAGGTTCAAAGAAACCATCAAGCATCATCTGCTCAGCTTTCAGGGCCGCGACCCGGAACGAGCCGGCGACGACGACACCTACCGGGCCCTCTCCTATGCCCTGCGCGACCTGTTGATGGAAAAATGGATCAATACCCAGAAGACCTTTTACACCCAGAACAAAAAGCGGGTCTATTATCTGTCGCTGGAATTCCTGGTCGGCCGCTCCCTGGGCAATGCCCTGATCAATATGGGTTTGATGGATGAGGTGACCGAGGCCCTTGAACAACTCGGCTATGATCTTGAAGACCTGCGGGAGCGGGAAGAAGACGCGGCGCTTGGCAACGGTGGCCTGGGCAGACTGGCCGCCTGTTTCATGGATTCCATTGCCACCATGAAAATCCCGGCCTACGGCTACGGCATCTGCTACGACTATGGTCTTTTTCACCAGAAAATCATTGACGGCTACCAGGTCGAAACCCCGGACAGCTGGCTCCGGTTCGGTTCCCCATGGATGTATGCCCGAACGTCTTTTGTTTATCCGGTCAACTTTTACGGTCATGTTGCAAGCTCTCTTGATGAAAACGGCAACTACCGCGCGACCTGGATCGACACCGAGGTGGTCATGGCCATGGCCTGCGACCTGCTGGTTCCCGGCTTCAACAACGATCATGTCATCAATATGCGGTTGTGGAAGGCCCGGGCCTCACGGGAACTGGATCTCTCTCATTTTAATGTCGGCGATTACATCGGCTCGGTCAACGACAAGGTCCGCTCGGAAACCCTGTCCAAGGTGCTCTATCCATCCGATGAAATTCGCGAGGGCCAGGAGCTGCGCCTCAAACAGCAGTACTTTTTTGTTGCCGCCACCTTCTGTGACATCATGCGCCGCTACACCAAGCATAATGATGACTTCAGCGACTTCCCGAACCAGGTGGCGGTCCAGCTCAATGATACCCATCCGGCCATTGCCATTCCGGAGCTGATGCGTCTGCTGCTGGACGAACACGGTCTGTCCTGGGAACTGGCCTGGGATATCAGCGTCAAGACCTTCGGTTATACAAATCACACCCTGATGCCCGAAGCCCTGGAGACCTGGCCGGTGGAGATGCTGAGCCGGGTGCTGCCGCGGCATATGGAGATTATTCTTGAGATAAACCGCAGGTTCCTGGAAGAGGTCGGACGCAGATTTCCCGGCAACGAACAGAAGATACGGGAGATGTCCATTATTGCCGAAAACGACATCAGACGGGTACGGATGGCCAATCTGGCCATAATCGGCAGTCACTCGGTCAACGGGGTGGCGGCCCTCCATACCGAGTTGCTCAAGAACAAACTGTTTCACCATTTCCATGAGATGTTTCCGGACCGGTTCAATTCCAAAACCAACGGCATCACGCCCCGGCGCTGGCTGCTCAAATGCAATCCGGGCCTGGCCGGACTGATCGGGGAAAAAATCGGCTTTGATTTTATCACCGATCTTGACCGGCTGCGGGATATTGAACCGTATGTGGACGAGCCCGAATTTCAACAGCAATGGCAGCAGGTCAAACAGGAGAACAAGCAGCAGCTGGCCGGGCTGATCGAAAAGCAATGCGGGATTACGGTCAACCCGGAATCCATGTTCGACATCCAGGTCAAACGTATTCATGAATACAAAAGACAACTGCTCAATGTCCTCCATGTGATCGCCCTCTATCAGCGGCTCATCAGTCATCCCGAGGAGTCGACCGCCGCCCGCACCATCATTTTTGCCGGCAAGGCAGCACCCTCATATGCGCGGGCCAAACTGATCATCAAGCTGATCACCTCGGTGGCCGATGTCATCAACCGGGATCCGCGCATAGAAGACCGGCTGAAGATGGTCTTTCTGCCCAACTACAACGTATCGCTGGCTGAAAAGATCATGCCGGCGGCTGACCTGTCCGAACAGATCTCCACTGCCGGCACCGAGGCCTCCGGAACCGGTAATATGAAATTTTCCTTAAACGGAGCTCTGACCGTCGGCACCCTGGACGGAGCCAATATAGAGATCCAGGAAGAGGTGGGTAAAGAGAATATTTTTATTTTCGGGATGACCGCAGAAGAGGTGGAATACGAAAAACTGCACAAGAGCCGCACCCCGCAGGAGATATACAACAACAATCCTGATATTCACCGAATTATCGATGCAATAGGCAACGGCCTGTTCAGCGGCGGCAATACGGAACTTTTTCAGCCGATTGTCCGGGACCTGCTCAGTGAACAGGATCCCTACCTGCTGCTGCTTGATCTGGAATCCTACCTGGACTGCCAGCAAACCATCGGCCGGGAATTTCTCGACACCACCACCTGGACCAGAAAATCAATCCTCAACGTCGCCCGGATGGGCAAGTTCAGCAGCGACCGGACCATCGGTGAATATGCCCGCGAGATATGGGGGGTGGAACCGGGTCAATGATCCTGTCTGGACCTCATCGGCAGGTTGTATGGTGCGCCCCCCCCTTACGAAAAAAAAAGGTTACACGTTGAGCATAGTTCGACGGTAATACTTGAGTTCCTCAATGGACTCCTTGATATCATCAAGAGCCAGATGGGCATTTTCTTTAGAAAAGCCTTCCAGCAATTGCGGGGCCCAGCGCCGGGCCAGTTCTTTTAAAGTCGAGACATCCAGGTTGCGGTAATGAAAAAACTCCTCAAGTTCCGGCATCAGGCGGGCGAGGAATCTGCGGTCCTGGCAGATGGAGTTGCCGCAGATAGGTGAGGCCCCTGCCGGAACCCATTCTTTTAAAAATGCAAGGGTCTGTGCCTCGGCCTGACGCGGGGTAACCGATGTATTGCGAATCCGTTCCAGCAGACCCGAATCGGTATGATGGCTGGTATTCCATTCATCCATCCGCAGCAGGATTTCTTCCGGTTGATGGATAGCCAGCACAGGTCCCTGAGCGAGGATATCGAGTTCGGGACCGGTGACAATAGTCGCTATTTCAATAATCTGGTCGCGGCCAGGATCAAGACCGGTCATCTCCAGATCAATCCAGATTAAATTCTCTTCAGCGACAGGCATAATGCGTTTCTCCACGTTTTT
>DRKH01000390.1 GCA_011051825.1 Desulfobulbus sp. | reverse complement strand
GTCGATTGCTAAAAAAAATCGTCACGGGTTCAGGTAACTGAAATGGCACGCAGTCAAAAGCGAAAAAAAAAGGATCCGGATTCGTACAGGCAGAGATCCTACCAACGCCTTTCGCAGTCCGGTCTTGTCTCAAGCCGGGTGCGGCTGATGGAGACGGATCTGCATATTCTGGCCCGGGACAGGGTTGAAGATGAAGCCCTGGCCCTGGTCGCTGCAGTGCGGGCTGAACTTGAAGCGTACATAAAATCCCATCCTGCGTTTCTCCATTCTCTTGTTCCCCTGGCTAAGGATAGTGGTGCCCCGGAACAGGTCCGGGCAATGCTTGCCGCCGGTCTTCAGGCCGGAGTCGGGCCCATGGCGGCCGTGGCCGGAACCGTGGCCGAGGCGGTGGGGAAGGGGCTTGAACGAAACAGGCAGGCCGAGGTCATTGTGGAAAACGGCGGCGATATTTATGTCCACCGGCAAAAAGTCTGTACAGTTTCCATTTATGCCGGAGAATCGCCACTGAGCGGCCGGGTCGGAATCCGACTCCGACCCGAACAGATGCCCTGCGGGGTCTGTACGTCCTCGGCGTCCATCGGCCATTCACTCAGTCTTGGCGCCTCCGATGCGGCCGTGGTGGTTGCCCGGTCAACCGCCTTTGCCGATGCTCTGGCCACCCGGCTGGGCAATGAGGTCCAACAGGGCGGCGGCGGTCTGGATCGTGCTCTTGAGGTCGTTCAGGAGATGGAGAATGTGACCGGTGCGGTTCTGATAGCCGGAGACAGGCTCGGGGTCTGGGGCGATGTGGAACTGGTGCGGGTCGATACTCAAGAGGCGGCGGAAAAATAATGGATGAGCCGGGATACGGAATGACGGAGCAACGGAGTGAGAAACGACAGCAGCTGAGCCATTCTCTGCTGGTGTATGATGGGATCAGCAGCCGAATTGTCGGCCGTGTCGTCGATTTGACCCCCAAGGGGATGATGCTGGCCTGTGCAGAGCCGGTCTGGATACAGGAAGAGTACCGGCTGCGTATGACCTTTGCCGACCCTGTCGACAATCAGACCGAAGTGAGTGTTCAGGCGGTGTGCCGCTGGTGCCGGGAAGGTGTTGAGCCCGAGACTTTTGTGGCAGGCTTCCAGTTTCAGAAACTTTTGTCGGAAGAACGTCGGCTTCTCTCCCATTTGATTGAGGAAATTGGTTCATTTTAAACGCTCAAACGCTCAAACGTTCAAACGTTCAAACGCTTAAACGCTTAAACGCTTAAACGCTTGACCTGTGCCCGGGCTTCATCAAGCAATGCTTCCCGGTTCTCCAGGGCAAAGGTTTCCACGTCCTGCTGCCAGGGGACCATCGCGTTGAGTCCCGCCTGTTTCAACCGTTTGTTTTCCAGGATGGAGTTGGCTGGTCTGGGGGCCGGGGTCGGATACTCGCTGGTGTTGCAGGGGATGATATCGGCCTGAACCCCCATGGCCTGCAGAAAGAAAACCGCGCCTTCATACCAGCTGGAAAATCCCTCGGCCGTGGCATGGACGATTCCGGTCAGCGGGTTGTCAAGAAGTCGTTCGATCTGCCCGGCCAGCCTGTTGCTCCAGGTCAGGGAACCCATCTGGTCATTGACCACCTTCAGGCTTTGGCCGGGAGTACTGATCGCCAGCCGGAGCATGGTTTTTAAGAAGTTCGCCCCTCCCATGCCGTAGAGCCAGGCCGTTCGAATGATCAGGTGGTTTTCCAGCTCCTCTCCAATGGCCTGCTCACCGGCCAGCTTGCTCCTGCCGTACGCGGAAAGCGGACAGGGCGGATCATCCTCGGTGTATGGGGTGGGGATTTTTTTACTGCCGTCAAAGACATAGTCGGTGGAGATGTGAATCAGGCGACAACCGGTCCGGGCACATTGCCGGGCCAGAACCGCCGGTCCTGCACTGTTGACGGCCCTGCAGCGCGCCTCGTCCTCCTGGCATCGATCAACGGCTGTGTAGGCCGCGCAGTTGACAAGGACCTCGGGGGCGTGTTCTGCAAAGACGGCCCGGGCGCATTCCGGGTCGGTGATGTCGAAGGTCGCGGAACTGCAGGCCGTTACCCGATGGCTGCGGCTGAAACGTTCCGTGCAGTCCCGGCCGAGCTGGCCGTTGCCGCCGGTGATCAGGATCTTCATTGTTCCGCAGTTCCGTCAGGAACCGTGTCTTGCAATATTTCCTGCAGATACCGGCCGTATTGGTTTTTTTTCATGGCGGTGGCGAAACGTTCCACGGTCTCTCTGTCGATGTAGCCCAGTCGATAGGCGATTTCCTCCAGGCAGGCAATCTTCAAACCCTGCCGTTCCTGGACCGTCTGGACATAGCTTGAGGCCTGCTGGAGAGACTCGTGGGTGCCGGTATCCAGCCAGCAGAAGCCGCGACCCAGGAGTTCAACCGTGAGTTTTCCCCGTTCCAGGTAGTGTTTGTTGATGTCGGTGATTTCCAGTTCGCCCCGGGCGGACGGCTTGATCTCCGCTGCAACATCGACAACCGTGTTGTCAAAGAAATAGAGGCCGGGAACCGCATAGCGGGATTTGGGCTGTTCCGGTTTTTCTTCAATGCCGATGACCTGCTGTTGCGAATTGAATTCGACAACCCCGTAGCGCTCGGGGTCCCGGACCAGGTATCCGAAAATAATGCCGCCGTCGGTCAGTCTGCTGCAGCGCTGGACAATACCGGCAAAGCCGTGGCCGAAGAAGATATTGTCCCCCAGGACCAGGCAGACGGAATCGCCGCCGATAAATTCCCGGCCGATGACAAAGGCCTGGGCCAGTCCTTCCGGACGGGGCTGCTCGGCATAGGAGATGTTGAGGCCCAGTTGGGCCCCGTTGCCGAACAGTTCCGAGAAACGCGGCAGGTCATGGGGGGTGGAGATGATCAGGATATCACGGATACCGGCCAGCATCAGCACCGACATGGGGTAATAGATCATCGGTTTGTCGTAGACCGGGATGAGTTGTTTGCTGGTCACCCTGGTTAAGGGGTAGAGGCGGGTGCCTGATCCGCCGGCAAGGATTATTCCTTTCATAAATCCGTCTTTTATATCTCGGTTGGTTGTCTCTCTTGAAGGGGTATGCTACGTTAGGGCCTGTCCATAAATGGCCTTTTCGCCCGATTTCTGTGTCGCTACGAAAAGTAAAAATGCTCACATGTGACTAATATGCTGCGCTTTTTATTTTTTTATGCTCCCTGAACTCGAACGAAAATCCTCATTTCCGGACAGGCACAAGGTAACAGCGGAATATATAGTCTGCTTTAGTCCCTTATAAAAGTTTTTTTTTAGAAGAGGTTTGATATGCCGGTCTCCTTGTCTTGTTT
>DRKH01000389.1 GCA_011051825.1 Desulfobulbus sp. | reverse complement strand
TATTTCAACTCGGTCCAGTATTCATCCGGCATCTCGCGGGCCAGGGCCAGGGCACCGCTCGAACCGCTGAACAGCGGATCTTCAACCCGCTGCACCCTGGCCGGGCCGTATTCACCAAGAACGGTCTCGATGTGCTCGGCCAGCCCCTGAATCTGACTGCCGCCACCGGCCAGGATGATATTCCGGCGGATGGCATCCTGGTACTCGGGATCAAATTTGGCAATCAGCTCCACAGTGGTTTCAATAATAGCGGGCAGGATACTTTCACAGGCCCTCTTGATCTCCTCGGTAATGTCATGGCTGGTGGCCTTTCCTTCCACCGGAATCTCTACCTTGACCGGTTTGTCCACCTCGCCGACAAAACTGAATTCTTCCTTGAACCGGCGAACCATGTTGATATTGAAGTCCGCCTCGGGATAACGTTCCTGGAGAAAATTATACAACTGCTGGTCGATATAATCCCCGGCCGTGAGTACGGTTCGTTGATCATCTTCACTGGGCACGGTCCCATGCATGATACAGAAATCGACCGTACCGGCGCCAAGATCGATGACCATGGCGTTGTCCAGGGCCTCAACCCCGTAGGCCACGGAAAAGGGTTCGGAAACCACCAGCAGTGATTCGGCAAATTCGGCAACCGCCTTTTTGAGCGCCACCTTGTTGACCTTGAACGACTCGGCCGGGACCCCGACCACCGCCCTGATTCCGGTATCTTCGATATCTTCGTCCACCAGGGAGATAAGATGGCGGATCAATTCCTTGACCGCTTCCTCGTCCCTGGCAGTGCCCTCTTTAATGACACCGTTTTTTAAGGGCCGGTACATATCCAGAGAGAGCCGATGCGATATTGCCTCGGCCCCGAAAAGAATGGGTTTACCCACAACTTTTCTGGCGATAAAATCCTTGGGCCAGCCGACATAGCTCTCCACCCATTCCCTCTTATCATTATCAGCGGAAATGGAACTGCGTGAGGTACCGAGGTCAATACCGACAAGTAGTGTCTTCTTAGCTGCTTTTTTTGTTGTTTTTCCGGCCATTATGCTCTCCTTCAACAATCTGTAAATGCCTTTGCCCAAGATAGGAGGTGACTCCTTCCTTGATAAACGACGTTATCTGTTTACGATATTCTGTTTTTTGCAGATTTGCTTCCTCATCTCTTTTGGTAATACATGAAATTTCCACCAATACACTGGGGGCATCGACGCCCAACAGGACGACAAACGGCGCAATCTTGATTCCGTTATCGGCAACGGAACTGTCATGCTTTCTCATATTGGAAAACAGGCTCCGCTGGATCGAGGCCGCAAGCAGAGCGGATTCCTGTTCCTTCATGGTGTCGCTGATCTTTTTGATCATGTTCTTGAAATCCCCGGCCTGGATCTCGGAGCCACGGTTCTCCTGTTCGGCAAGACGAAGGGTATATTTATCGGTCGGCGGCCCGAAATAAAAGGTCTCGGTTACATTGTACTCTTTCTGAGGGATGGCATTGACATGGAGCGAAATAAAAAGGTCGGCCCGGTTGGTGTTGGCGATTTTCACCCGCTCGGCCAGTGGGATAAAGACATCCCGGTCCCTGGTCATAATCACATTATAACGCCCGCTTTGTACCAGGGCGTCCCGAAGCCGCAAGCCGATATCAAGGACAATGTCCTTTTCATTGGTGCCGAGGCTGCCGATTGCACCCGGATCTTTTCCGCCATGGCCCGGATCAATAACAATGGTCTGGACGTCAAGCCCGAAAACCGAGCTGACCCGAACCTGTTCATCGTTGAGCAGCAGACTGTAATTCAAGAGCTCATGAGGATTAATATCAACCGGAGTCCACTTGAGCCGGGCATTGTTTGTCGACTGCATGACAACCGTCGACCACGGTAGAATCGGTCCGGAAACGGCATGCTCAACCGGGGCAATTGAATCATGGCCCTTGTACAGGGCCGGAAAAACGATAAACCGGGTGAGAACCATAAGACCGGCAAGCAAAAGCACGGAAGAGAGACGGACAACAAACCGGTTACGCCGCCATCTTCGGACAGCCCTGACCCCGCCGTACCCATCTTCATGCAGTCGTTTATTCTCCTCATGTACGCCCTGGAGAATAACTCTCTTCAGTTTTGCGTTACCGGCATCCGACATGAGCACCTGCGGTATCCGACCTCTCCGTTAGAATTGAAACTCTCGGGAACCAGGTACACCAACCATCGGTACCAGGCATTCTCCCCCTGCGGTTCCTGCCTTAAAACCAGTCAGTTATTATGTCAACCACAGGCCTGCACGGCCATTACGGAGGGAAAAACACTGCCCGTTTCAGAACAGGACAAACCGATCTTCGCGCAGTATTTCGCACAGAAGACAATCAAATCGATAGGTTATTATATGTGTGCTCCTTGGGCATGTCAACCATTCTCTCCGGGTAACAGTTCACCAGCACTCCAAGGAGTCCTCACCTGCACGGAGTCCTGCAGGTTCGCAGATTTACCGGTCTGCCTGCACAAAGCAGAGACATGGTGACGTACTGCAGGCCCTGCAGTTGTTTGCAGACCAAAAGCAGATCACCTTTTTTTGTGGTCGACAGAACAAAAGGCGGCGGAGTAGTATTATCGACAAGGTAACTATTCAGGTGAGTGCACGATTTATGCAATACCACAAACCGTACCGAGGGAAGACTGCAATGCTGAACAATGATGCACACCTTTGCGGAACCGTAATCTCCCACGTCATGATGCCCTATCATGCCAATCCAGCGGGGAATGTCAACGGCGGGGTAATCATGCAGCTCATCGACGATGCCGCCTTTGTCATTGCCACCAGATTTACAAGAACCAACGTGGTGACCGCCTCCATTGATCGGATAGACTTCCACCGTCCTGTTCATGTCGGAGACCTCCTCACCCTCAAGGGCTGCCTGAACATGACCCACAGGTCCTCCATGGAGATCGGGGTCCGGGTAGAGGGAGAAGACATGCAAAGCGGAGAAGTTCGCCACATCGCCTCTGCCTACCTGACCTTTGTCGCCCTTGACACAAACGACAGCCCCGTATCTATTCCCGCGTACACGCCGACGGACAAAGAGGCCAGACGGCGGAACATCGAGGCCTTGAAACGTCGCGAACAACGGCAGGAACACCTGCAAAAAAAATAATCCATGAACAGCACCGGAGAGCACTAGAGCCGATTATCTTTCCAGCATGGCGGTTGTTTTTTTCAATTCCTGTGCTATAAAAGATACATTCTTTTTTCGTAACTGTTCAAGAGCACCCCACGGAGTTTACGCTCGAAGTCTGCGCTTATCTACCTCTCTGCACGGTCAGGCCTGATTCACATAGGAATCACTATAGTTCACAGGCCTGACTGCACAGATATGGAGCACTCCTGAACAGTTACAGGTGGTGGTAGGGC
>DRKH01000388.1 GCA_011051825.1 Desulfobulbus sp. | reverse complement strand
TACCAAAGGGTATTACGAACCCAGCGAATTTGTGATGAATTTACCGGGTTCTGCAATCCGGATGAACAAGCGATGTTATCCCTGATTTGTGAAAAGCTGAGCTTTGTACGTAATCAGGAACTATTTACTCATCCGCCATCAATATGGTGGACTGCAGGACAATCTCTCCCGGGCCGGTATAGCTTCGGACGGCCCCGGCCTTGATCATGGTCAACCCGTCGAGCAGGGGGATAACTGCCTGATCAACCAGAACCTTACTCCTGGAACCGACCTGCTCATCCCGAATAGCTATGATTGTACCCAGCCAGGAGGCCAGCTCTTTCATCCCTTGAATCAACTGGGCCGCCCGGGCAAAAAAGACCAGGTTATTGGGCTGCTGCAATCCCATGTCCAGCTTGAGAAAATCAGGATCTCTAATCAGCATGGCCGCGGTCGGCTGGAGAATATCTTCAATCTGGTCACGGCCGTCGGCCATTAGAAGATAGTTGTTGATCAGCGCATATGATGGCTGCATAAGTCCACCGGCAGCAAGCACGGAGACAACAGGCACCCCGGCAACCAGGGCACGATGTATCGGTATATCGGCAACCATTTTATCCAGTAGTTTCTGTACCACGGCGCGATCGGTAAGCTCAACGCAAAAACAGATTCTGGGAACGGGGAAAAAACCGGAAAATTTTATCTCTTTTATATCCAGCCCGACCTGCTGCCCGAACAGGGCCAGAAAATCATCCATTTCCATGCCCAGATTACGGTCGACAAACTCGGCCAGACGTCTGGCCCGCCTGATGTCCTTCCTGGAGGCATTTTCCCTGGTTCTGCGCCACCAGGCAGGTAAATCCAGCCAGTTGGACCAGAAGTAGACCTGCAGGTTTGCCGGCATGTTGGCAAGTTTTCTGTTTTCTATCGGCGGACGTACGTAAATCCGCTTCTGGAAAGAGGAGAGTTCGGAGGCATCGAAGCGGACAATAGAGGTAAACTGTTGAATCGGCGGAAAGGCCTGGTGAAACAACACCGCCTTGCCTACTCCGCGCGGCATGGTCGTCACCGATATGTCGGCTGCCGGGCCGGTGGTCTTTGATCGGCTCAAATCCCGCAGCCACCTCTTAAGCACGGCAATATCGGCATAGAGGAAAAAATCATCAAGTCCCCTGGCCCGCTGTTTCAGCTCGGCATAGTCGGCATTTCCGGCTATGCCGCCGCCCTTTTGAAGAATCCTGGCGAGCAGGAGATCAAGAGATTGCCGTATTGGAGCCGGATCAAACGCAGCGACCAGGAGGTCTCCGTCGGTGGCGAAATACAGGGATAATACACTGTTCAGCCGGTAACCACGGATAGTATACCCCTGGTATTTCACAGACGGCAGCTCTTGTCCACCGGAAAGACCGGCCACAAGAGTTCTAAGCAGGGCCGTTTTACGGCCGGAGCTATTCAATAGAACACAATTTTTCAACAGGGCAGCAGGGAGGTCGGGGCTGGAACTTTTCGGCGGCAGCAAGGCAAGAACCGTTCTCGTGCCGAAGAACTGCTTGAAAAAAGGACTCCGGGAAAAGGCTTGCCAGTTCCCGGCAAGCTGTTCAACCCGGAAAGATTTGTCTTTACTGAATCCAAGCGCACTCAAGATGAGAGGTAAGTCAACCGCGCGCAGCTGCTTGCCGAAAGGCGTATCCATAAATGCCTGATACGAACCTGCCGGACTCTGCCAGTCCACAACGGCAAGACTTTCCTCCGGCACCAGTTTCAGCAGATCCGGCACCCGGGGCTGGACAATAAAAAGATAGCCGATCCCTCCGGTCAGCACCACGATGACAACCAACAGTAAAAAACGTTTCATGGTCTGGCTTCCCCGGAGTGACGGTTTATGGTTTCCGGTCCGCCTTCTTCCCTGAAGATGTATTTTCGTAGAAGAGTCAACAGCAGAATGGCATCTATCGGCTTGGCAATATAATCGTCCATGCCTGCGGCAAGACATTTTTTCCGATCATCATCCATGGCATGGGCAGTCATTGCAATAATCGGAATATGCTCTCCAGTGGATTTTTCCTGTTCACGTATCCTGGCGACGGCTTCGTATCCATCCATCTCCGGCATCTGGATATCCATCAGAATACAGTCAAAACTTCCCTGTTGCCAGGATTGGACGGCTTCCAGACCATTTGAGACCGTAGTTACCTCCAGCCCGGTTCGAACAAGCAGGGCTTCGGCAAGGGTCACATTGATAAATTCATCATCAACCAGCAGCACAGCGTGTCCGGCCAGGGGCCTGTACCGGTCCCGATTCCTCTCCATGCCACAGTCGGAGGTGGATGGCGCATCGTCCGGGGCAAGCCGGAACGGAAGAGAAAAATAAAACCGGGTTCCCTTTTTCCGTTCTCCGTCAATTTGAATATCCCCCCCCATCAAACGGACAAATCGACGGGAAATGGCGAGGCCGAGGCCTGTGCCGCCATACCTTCTCGAATGGGTGGAATCCACCTGGGTAAAGGCCTCGAAAATGGTATCCTGCACCTCGGGCTTAATTCCGATCCCGGTGTCCCGGACCTCAAAAAATAACCGTACCCGGTCAGCGGCAAATCTGGCCGGTCTGGAAACAAGAATCCTGACCCGACCTTCTTGGGTAAACTTTACCCCGTTGCCGACAAGATTGACCAGGACCTGTGTCAACCTGCCGACATCACCAAACAGAAGATCAGGGACGTCCTCGTCAATCACATACTCCAGATTCAATCCTTTTTCCCGGGCCAGCACATCAAGGTTGCGGTGAATTTCAGCAATCATGTCCCGCAGGGAAAAAGTCCGCTCATTGAGCTCGACCCGGCCGGCTTCCACTTTCGAGAAATCAAGGATATCGTTAATGATCGACACCAACCGTTTTCCCGAGCTGTGAATAAGGCGGAGATGGTCATGCTGTTCCGGAGTCAACTCCTCCTGCAGAAGCAGATTCGAAAGTCCGATAATCCCGTTCATCGGGGTTCTGATCTCATGACTCATATTGGCAAGAAACTCGCTTTTGGCCTTGGAAGCGGCCTCGGCACGCACTTTGGCTTCCTCGAGTTCTCTTTCCACAATCTTGCGCTGACTGATATCCTGGACAACCCAGACCACACCGGCAGAGAGGTCGCCGGGAGAGATGGCCTTTCCGCTGAGTGTACAGGGAACAGGGGTCCCGTCCTTTTTTTTGAGTGTGTATTCAATCTGTTCGAGTTCATGGCGGGCAAGCTGGCGTGCATATGTCGTCACAAAGTAACGAAACGACTTCCGGCTTAGAAAAAACAGCCTGATGTCATCATGCAGAATTTCCTGCTGGCTGTAGCCGAGGATCTCACCCATCCGGGCATTGACATTGATAATCCTGCCCTCGCGGACCAGGAGAATCCCGATCAGGCTGGTACTGAATATGGTTTCAAGTTCACGCATCGTCTCCTTTCGAGCTTCCTCGGCTCGATCGCTGCGTCTTTTGCCCCGGGCCACCTCTTCGGTGAGCCGCCGTTCCTTGCTGGAAAACAGGCTCATGATGATCAGCATGGTGCCTGCCCCCATGAGCATGAACCCGCCGGTAATGATCAGCACCCAGGGATAGGGGACCGGCTGCAGAACCACGACCTTCCAGCCGTCAAGTGCAATGGCCCGGGTATAAACAAATGCCCTTTTGCCCTTGAGAGAGACAACCTTTTTCTTGAGCGAAAACGGCAGGGGTGCAAGTGACAGACTGCTGAATTGACGACCGGCCCGAATGCGCTGCAGATCGGTTTCCGAGAGTGGATATCCGGTATGGAAAAGGTATTCTTTTTGATTTGAAGCAAAGACAACACCTTCAGGAGACAACAACAGGGCAACCTGGTCCAGGGTTTCCGCCTGAAAGAAGGAATCTATGGTCGAAAGATCGGTTTTGATGACCAGGACCCCAATCGGGATTGTACTGCCTGCGCTCTTTACCGGCGTACTGAAATAGATGCCACGCCTTCCGGTTGTGACACCAACGGCAGCATATTGAACCTGTTTCCCCTCCATGGCACGAGTGAAATAGGGCCGAAAACCGTATTTTTCCCCGGTCAGTGTTTTTCCCTCGGGCTCGTATGGGGAACAGCCGATAACCAGACCATTACAGTTGAGCACATACACAATGGAGGCATCCAGCACCTCTCTGGCCGTGATCAACACCTGGAGTAATGCATCATTATCCGGGGTTGTTCGATCAAGGCAGACATCGACAACCGCCTTTTTTCCGGCAAGAGTGGCGGCGGCATCACCGAAATGCCTGACAATAAAATCATTAATCTGAAATACGAGATGATCGGTTGTAACTTTCTGGCGGCTGAAATACATCACCCGGACCAGGCGATCACTGCCGAAAAAAAGCAGACCAATGGCAAGGGTGGTCAAGATACAGATCAGGACGATAACCCGCCGTGTGGAACCTTTGTGGCGAGTTGGTTTCACGTCACTGTTGCATGGGGGTGAAGGTGCATCTTGCATAGCGTGAAAAGCTCAACCTCTTGCATAAATGTATCTCGTCACAAGGTTTGTAATTCTGTGCTAACGGATTGAACAACAGATGTATTGTTTCATAAATGACAAAAAAAAGACATAAAAAAAGCCGTGTCAAAAGACACGGCCGGGGTAGAGAAGAAGAAAGCCCCTCAGGCCTTGACTTCGGTCAGCCAGAAATCATGGAGATTACAGAAGCTGGTTGCATACAGATCACCTTTATAGCCGGCAGGCAGGGTATAGGTGGAGACAGGTTTATCTTTAGGCGTAAAGGTTTTCCCGCCGATCACGGTGCCGTCGGCAAGGACCAGGGTATGGCGGACAATATAATGCGCTTCAGACATGGGGTGTTTGGTCTCTACGGTTACCTCACTGCCTTTAACAGTCACCACCGGCGCATGACTGCCGACCTTTTTTGCCCACTGTCCGGGGTTTTCTTTGGTATAGACAATCCCCTTGTAGCCCTCATTATCCGAAGCAAAAGCTGATCCGGATTGAGTCAAGGCCAGGACGGAAACGGCAACAGCGGAAGTCTTCAAAAATGAACGTCTGTCAGTCATAATACATTCCTCCATTCAATTTTTAATAATAATTATTGATAATGTATAATGGCAGGAAGTGCAACACTTTTTTATTCCGGGTTGGTATACCCGCGACCGCAGACCCTTTGCGCCCATCCGGCTTCCTTTCCGGCAGGAGTGAAATCATTTCGACGTATTCGAAGGTACGATTTTATCATCCTTATAAAGAAGTTCTTCCTCAAGTTCTCCTGACTCGGAATATGACCTGTACACCCCGTTCATTTCATTGTCACGAAAGGTTGTCTCCTCCTTTACCTTCCCGGACGGGTAATATCGTTTTTCTACGCCATGGATCTTTCCATTCTTAAAGGGAATTTCAGCAACCAGCACCCCTTTTTGATTACGTTTTCTGGCAACCCCGTTCTTTTCGCCGTTTTTGAAGGGTATCTCCCACAAGACAACACCTGTCTCGCTCAGGATCCTGGTCAGGCCATCCTGTTTGCCGCTTTTATAATGCGTTTCCGCGGCCAGGGCCCCCGACTTGTGATACCGCTTCTCGACCCCATCCTTTTTTCCATTGGCATAGGTGGTCTTTTTCTGCAGATTACCGGAGGCATCAAATAGGTTAACGACCCCGTTGACGGGTTTATCATCCGCTTTATCATAGGCGATCGAGTTGCTGATAACGATCTCATCACTTGTGTACTCCTGACCGCCTCCGGCATGCACCGGGACACGACTGAACAACAGGACAAACATACAGCTGAAAAAAAACAGTCTTTTCATTGAAATGCTCCGTTCTTGATAGGTTTCCATCCGCATCCCCTCCGGCGGAACAGACCTTTTCCCCGGACCCC
>DRKH01000387.1 GCA_011051825.1 Desulfobulbus sp. | reverse complement strand
TTTACGTAACGATTCAAGATCACTGGCCTTGATACCGTCCACATATTCCAGAACCAGGATACGTTCACTGCTCAACTGTGGATAGACCAGCGGAACATGGATATCCGTATTTCCTTCAAACTGACGGGCAAAACGCTGGATATTTGTCAGTTCAATGGAAAAATCAATCTCACGGGACAGGCTGCGAGCAAACTCATGGACAATGGCGGTCGGTCGATGTCCCTGGACTTCCTCAAGATGTTCCTCCATAAGGCCGGCAATATGGGCCAGAATTTCCAGGTCAACGGCGATGATGTTTTCAATCTGCGGCCGCTGCACCTTGATCACAACCTCGGTTCCGTCTTCCAGCCGGGCCCGGTGGACCTGACCGATCGAGGCTGCAGCAAGGGGTTGCCGGTTAAAATGGGCAAAAACATCTTCCGGCGGCTTGCCGAACTCCTCGGCAAAAATTTCGACAACTTCCTGGTAGGCAAAGGGGGGAACGTTATCCTGCAGCTTGGAAAGCTCGACGAGGTAATCGGGTGGAATAAAATCCGGGCGGGTGGACAGCAGCTGGCCAAGCTTGACAAAGGTCGGCCCCAGTTCTTCCATGGCCATCCGCAGTCGTTGGGGCCGTGACAGTCGCTGCACCTGCGGCCGCGGCTTCCGGTTGATCATCTGCAGGCCGGACTCCAGATACTGGTCAATATGCAGTCGTTCGACCAGATCATCAAAACCGTATTTGAACAGTACCCGCAGGATGCGATGATACCTGTTTAAATGGCGGTAGGTCCGGCCTATGGCACCAAGCTTACGAATACTGAACAAGGGCTGATTCCAGAAGGGTTATAGATTCAAGAGATCGGGATTTGAGGTTCTGCGATTTGCATATGGTCAACACCGAACTCAGAACTCAGAACTCAATGCCGGGTTCATTTATTTATTGCCACCTGCAGCTCTTCCACCTTTCGTTTGAGTTCGGCAAATTCATCCTGGGTGGCAAGGTTTAAGGTCTTGATCCGGTCCTCCACCCGCTGGTTGATCCAGAGTTCCAGCTCATCCTTGGCCCGTTCAGACCGTTTGATCAGGTCATCAACAAACTGTTTTCCCTCTTCCTGGGTCAGCTTGCCCTTATCGATAAGGTCACCCTTGAGTTCTTCGATCTTTTCTTTGGTCAGAAACGCGGCACCAACACCTGCATACAGAACATTTTTCAACATGTCTTTCATGTCATCCTCCTCGTGTTTAAAGGTTTTCCAGCAACGTAACTATTCAGGTAGGGGCAGAAAACTAGCCCTACCACCACCTGTAACTGTTCAGGAGTGCTCCACGGAGTCTCCGCTTACCTATCTGTGCAGTCAGGCCTGTGAACTATAGTGATTCCTATGTGAATCAGGCCTGACTGTGCAGAGATGGGGTGCTCCTGAACAGTTACCCGGCAACTTCTTAAAACGTAACGGCTGAGTGGAAAAAGTGACGTTTTCCAACACTACGGTTTCTCTATATCCCGATGAAAAACATTGAGCTTATATGCGTTTCTGTCAAGCAACTTTCTCAGATATTCGACCACGGCAACAGAACGATGCCGTCCGCCGGTACAACCGACGGCAACCCGTAGTTCCGCTCTTTTACCTTTGGCATGCTGACCACATAAAAAACTCAACAACGGCTCAACAAGATCCAGAAACTCCTCGGCAACAGCATTTTCAAGCACATAGGCGGCCACATCGGCCTCAAGGCCGCTTCGCTCTTTCAGCTCAGGAACCCAGAAAGGGTTAGCCAGAAAACGAACATCCCAGACCAGATCAGCCTCGGGTGCGCCATGCTTAAAACCAAAGGAAAATAAAACAATGGTAAAGTCTGATTTTGAAGTGGTTTTGCTGGATTTCATTGCCGTTTTTTCACAAAAATTTCCTTCCGGGCGAATGCCTGATTACCACTAGACGGAACAGAGCATACGAATAGTTTCCTCTTTTTCGCTGATCCCCCGCTTGAGAATTTCGTGATTATAGGCAGCGGTCACATCCGATCGTTTCAACATCCCCAGCACCCAGGGTTCTTCCAGGGTCTCCACTACCGGTATTTCGTCAATCCCTTTGATATCAAAAAGCTGCATGGCATCGTAGAGATTGTCATCCGGAGTCAGCATGATCACGTCCCGGGTACAGATGGCACCAACCAGAAAACAGACCCGTTGTTCTTCATCGTGAAGAATAGTCTTCACATCCTGCATGGACACTACCCCGACCATTAATCCTTTGCTGTTAATCACGGGAAAATAAAAACTGTCCCTGGCATAACGAAAGAGTTGAAGCAGATGGTTGATGTTTGCCGTTTCGCTGATAAAGTCCACATCCTCGGTAATCGCTTTACCAACCCGGATGGACTTCATGATGGCGACCTCACGTCCTTCGTGAATATTAATACCCTCACGGGAGAAATCAACGGTATCAATGGAGTCCGGATAAAATTTAGAGGCAATAACCGTGCTGAGTATCGAGACCAGCATCACCGGAATAATAATCAAATAGTTACCGGTCATCTCAAAAAGCAGAAAAATAGCCGTCATCGGTGCATGGGTGGAGGCGGCCAGAAAGGCCCCGATACCAATGGTCGCATAGGCCCCGGGGCTGGCGGTATATTCCGGCAGCAGATGGTGGACGACTCCTCCGTATACACCACCGCAGACCGCGCCGATAAACAGTGCCGGGGCAAAGACACCACCGGCACCACCGGAGCCCAGAGTAATGGCAGTGGCAATGGACTTGAGAAAGACAAGGGCCAGCATCACCAGAAGAACCGTGTGCCCGGCCAGGACATTTTCTATGTATCCATAGCCATCCCCCATGACCTGTGGAAAGGCGATACCGATCCCGCCGACAAGCAGGGCGCCGAGGATGGGTTTGAGCTGCTCATTGATGGGCAGAACCCGGAACTTATCCCGCACATAGTAAAAAAAACGGATATGGAGCACGGCCAGCAGCCCGATAATCAGGGCAAGGATAGAATAAAGCGGCATTTCAACAAAAGGATTGACCATGTGGTAATCGGGAATCGGAAAGGCCGGGACCTCACCATACCAGGCCCTGGAAACAACGGTGGCAAAGGCTGAGGAGATGACAAGGGCAGAGAAAGAGGAAATCTCATAGGTTCCGAGCAGGACAATTTCAGCGGCAAAAAACATTCCGGCCAGCGGCGCGTTGAAAATACCGGCAATTCCGCCCGCACACCCGGCGGCAATATAGACCTTCATCCGTCTGCCCGAGACCCGGGAGCGCTGCCCGATCTGTGAGCCCAGAGCACCGCCGATAACGGCAATCGGCCCCTCGACGCCGGCGGAATTTCCGCTCCCGATGGTTATGGCGGTGGAGACGAGTTTTATAAAAATGTTACGCATACGGATAACGCCGTTCTCCAGGTTGACCCGGCGGAGAAAGTTGGTAAAACCGTAGCCGTTGACTTTGCCAGGAAAGGCCAGGGAAAGGGGAATCAGCAGGACCATACCGAACATGGGTATCAGGGGCAGGAGAAATCTTCTCCACCCGCCCTCTCCTATCCGCAGCCACTCATACCCGCGGACAAACAGCTGTTCGTGGACAAAATCAACCGATTCACGAAAAACGATTATTGCAACCCCGGCCATCAGGCCGATACAGGCGGCAATCAGAATCATCCGGGTATTCTCGCCGGGCAGGAAAATTTTCAGTTTGGCAAGCATGTCCTCTCCGTTTAGTTCACTAAAATCGAACTGTTCCCTTCGCGTATCCTGCCCACGCACGAACGCTCACGGATTCAGATAAAAATAAAAAATATGAAGCATACCAAAGAATGACTGCAGAAAGAAACTTTTTTTCCATTATGTGTACCGAAAAGAGGAAAAAGCAGTTAAAAAACTGGTTGATTCCAAAAGGCACCAGCAGGTATGCTGTATATTTTATCGATAAAGTCGACAATGCACCATTGACTGTTTTGTATTTTTGCCAAGTTAAAAAAACACAAGGAGAATCCCATGACCAGTGACAAAAAAAAGCCCAACCTCGAACGGGTGGCCTTTCTTCGCTCTCTGCCTCTTGAAGTAAAAGAGCAGATAACCGGCGACGAGTCCGAAGCCTTCATGTTCGAAGAGGAAATCCCGGAATCGCTGTTTGAGAAAATCAAAGATTTCCTGTCCGAAGAGTAAAAGGATTCAGGTAACTGTTCAGGAGCACCCCACGGAGTCTACGCTCGAAGTCTGCGCTTATCTACCTCTCTGCACGGTCAGGCCTGATTCACATAGGAATCACTATAGTTCACAGGCCTGACTGCACAGATATGGAGCACTCCTAAACAGTTA
>DRKH01000386.1 GCA_011051825.1 Desulfobulbus sp. | reverse complement strand
GCTCAATCTTGCAGACAAGGCCCTGTACAGGGCAAAACAGCAGGGCCGGGATCAGGTTGCCGTACACACAGGCACCCGGATCCTGTCCTTTACCGAGTATCTCAACAGCCTGGAACCCCTGCCGACCGAGAGGAGCTGAGCCGTATCGCTCTTTGCCGGCCACCAACCGGTGGCCAATCGTAACGGTTACCGAACGCCGATGGATCAGGCGCGCTGTCAGAAATCAGGCAAAGCAGAGGCCGCAGTCGGGACAGGTGGGCTTGGTGGTCGGAAAGGTACAACCGCAGGCCGGACAGGTTGCCTGTTCGGCATGGGTATTAAACACTGCACCGGCATGACTTGTATCGTGATCCGACAGGCAGGTAGAGCGGACATGTTCTTCTTCCAGTACCGCCATCACCTCCTGCACATCCGCCATACGGACACGGAGCAGAAGCTCGGTGCCGCAACAGCCTTTGCCGCATCCACCGTCCTCTTTAACAGTCAATGACGGCAACGATTGGTCGGCCAGGACTTTTTGCAGCTCTTTCATCTGCATGACAGGCCCTTTACGGATATCGACCAGCTCGTCATCCGGGCTGATCTCCATGCTGCGGCCGGTCCTGGGCTGCTGTTGTTCCTCAACCAGAGCACGCATGGCTGCCCCGGTCAGCAGCTGCAGATTACAGGCTGCGCATATTTCAATTTCCGCCCGATACTCATCCCGGCACCCGGGACAATACTTCAGTTCATCTTCGATCCGAAATTTCATGGTCAAAATTAAGAATAAAGTTTTCGATTGGGTTACAGAATATAACGACTCAAGTCTTCATTTTCAGAGATGTCGGAGAGTTGACTGCGGACATATTCCGGGGTCACCGTAAAGACATCCTGGTTGCGCTCCGGGGCATCAAACGATATCTCATCGAGCACCCGTTCCATGATGGTATGCAGCCGACGGGCACCGATGTCCTCGGTTTTCTGATTGACCTGTACGGCAATCTTTGCCATCTCCCGGATAGCGGCTTCTTCAAACTCAAGAGCTATGCCTTCGGTCTCAAGAAGAGCGGTGTACTGCTTCAGTAATGCATTCCTGGGTTCGGTCAGAATTCGAAAAAATTCTTCTTCGCCAAGGGCATGGAGTTCGACCCGGATGGGAAAACGGCCCTGCAGTTCGGGAACAAGGTCGGAGGGTTTGCACAAATGGAAGGCACCGCTGGCGATAAAAAGAATATGATCGGTACGAACCATCCCGTACTTGGTGGTAACGGTCGCCCCCTCGACAATGGGAAGCAGATCCCGCTGTACCCCTTCGCGGGAAACTTCAGGTGAGCTGGATCCGGTCCCGCCCCGGGAGGCAATCTTATCGATTTCATCAAGAAAGATAATTCCGGACTGTTCGGTTTTGCGGATCGCCTTTTCAGTCACGCTTTCCATGTCAACCAGTCGCTCGGCCTCTTCTTTTTTCAAAAACTCCAGCGCTTCCGGGACCCGGATTTTGCGTCGGTGCTTTTTCTTTGGAAAAAATTTAGAAAATGCATCCTGCAGGGACGACTGCATGTCCTCCATACCGGAAGCGGAAAAAACCTCGACCATGGGCGCCGAAGAATGGGCAGCCACGTCCAGTTCCACCAACCGGTCATCCAGTTTCCCCTCTCTGAGCATCTGACGGAGTTTTTCCCTGGTCGGGTGGGGAGCATTACCTGGAACAGCGGAACCAACGTCAATAGTCTGATGGCCGAGCGGGATAACATTGTCATCCATTGCCTGCGGCTGCGAGGCAGGTCGACCGCCGGCAGCCGGCAGCAGCAGATCAAGGAGCCGCTCTTCGGCCATTTTCTCGGCCTTGCCGGCAACCCCCTCTTCCTCCTCCTTGTTGACCATGTTAACGGCCAGCTGGGTCAGGTCCCTGATCATGGATTCAACATCACGACCGACATAGCCCACCTCGGTAAATTTCGAGGCCTCCACCTTTAAAAAAGGTGACTGGGCCAGGTGGGCAAGCCGCCGGGCAATCTCTGTCTTGCCGACGCCCGTCGGCCCGATCATGATTATATTTTTAGGAGCGATTTCTTCGCGTAGCGGCGGCTCGACCTGCTGCCTGCGCCAGCGATTTCGAAGGGCAATCCCCACGGAACGTTTTGCATCGTCCTGGCCTATGATATATCGGTCCAGCGCCTGAACCGTTTCCCTTGGTGTGAGTGAGTTAATTTTATTCATCTATTGTATTCTCCGGGAAAAACTCCCGGTTGTTTTTTACCTTGTCAGCTGTGCCTGCCTGTGACCGGGCAGCAGGCAAAACGCTTCGGGTGTCAGACCTTTTCAATTATAATATTGCCGTTTGTGTACACACAGATAGAGCCGGCGATTTCCATGGCCGCCCGGACAATGGTTTCAGCATCAAGATCTGCATGCCTGACCAGGGCCGTGGCCGCAGCCTGGGCATAGGACCCGCCGGAACCGATTGCAAGGATACCGTCATCGGCCTCGATAACGTCACCGGTACCCGATAATAACAGCGAATGCTCCCTGTCGACGGCAATGAGCATGGCCTCAAGACGCCGCAGCATTTTGTCGGTACGCCAGTCCTTGGCCAGTTCAACTGCAGCCCGCATCAGGTTGCCGTTAAACTGTTCCAGCTTCTGTTCGAGCTTATCATACAGGGTGAAGGCGTCTGCCGTTGAACCGGCAAACCCGGTAATGACCTTGTCATGGTACAGGCGCCTGACCTTGCGGGCCTGATGTTTGATTATAGTCGGCCCGAGACTGACCTGGCCGTCACCGGCGATAACCACATCTCCACGGTGTCGCAGAGCAAGAATTGTTGTTGAGCGTACTTTTTTCATTATTCCTCTTGGCCGCTTTGCGGCGGCCTGTTTTTCTGCTGTTGTCGGGCCTGGGGATGGGCCTGGTCGTAAACCCGGGTCAGATGCTCCATATTGACATGGGTATATTTCTGGGTGGTCGACAGGCTGACATGACCGAGCAGTTCCTGTACCGTTCGCAGGTCAGCCCCCATCTCAAGCAAGTGGGTGGCAAAAGAATGCCGCAGCCCATGGGGCGTGACCGTGACCTGTATTCCTGCACGCCGCCCGTACATGCTGATAAACCGTTCCACACTGCGAGCCGTAAGCCGCGAGCCGCGGTTATTTAAAAAAAGAGCATCCCGTTCAGGAGGATGCCCCCGTTCGAGCCGGGCAACAATAAGCGTTTCCCTCTGGGGAAAATAACGGTGCAACGCTTCGGCGGCGGCCCTGCCGAACGGAACTATCCGTTCCTTGCGGCCCTTGCCCATCACTCTAACCATACCTGTGTCAAAATCAAGAGCATCGCAGTTGCAGGCAACCAGCTCGGATACCCGCATGCCGGTGGCATACAGCAGTTCCATAACCGCTTGATCACGAAAGGCGAAACTGTCTCGATCATCGGGGGCGTCAAGGAGACAGAACACCTCGTCAACGGTCAGAAAAGAAGGAATATAGCGAACCAGCTTAGGATTGGCAATACCCTGGAGTGGATTTTCATCTATTATCTGTTCCCTGACAAGGTATCTGAAAAAGGTGCGCAAGGCGGAAAGTTTGCGGGCAACGGAAGCAGCGGAATTTTTTCCATGGAGAGAAGCGATAAATCCGCGCAGAGTTTCGGCCTGCAAAGGATCAACGTTGCCGGCTTGGCGACAGTAAAGACAGAGCTCTCTGATATCGGAGAGGTACGATTCCACCGTTAACGGGGAATAGCCTCGTTCAACCTGAAGCCAGCGTTTAAATATATCAAGAGGGAGGGTCATTGAAAAAGAGCTATTGAAAGCCTCATCATTAAGGTTTAATATAACAGATTACTCTTGAACGGAAAATTTGTAAACAGTTGCAGGGCAGTCCCTTTTTTTATCTGTTGTCGTCTCCCCTGCCCGAACCGAATACATTTGCCATAACAACAGGTTACCATCCTGTTTTTTCAGGATTCAATCCTCTGCAAACCGGAAATCATGGCCAAAAAAACCTTTGAGAGTGCATTGTCCCGTTTAGAGACAATTACCGATGAACTTGAGGCGGGCGAATTGAGCCTGGAAAAAAGTCTGAAAAAGTTCGACGAGGGAATCGCCCTTGTCGAATTCTGCAATCAAAAACTTGAAGAGGCAAAGAGCAGGGTTGATCTGCTCCTGCAGAAAGAGGATACGTTGGCGGCTACGCCTTTTAACGAGGAGACGACCTCGACATAAACGGCGCAGCAACAGTATCTGCCCCTTCCTCTCCTGTTCGTTTTTTCTATTCAGAGTTACAAACAAATGCTTATGATACATCCAGAGGCAGACCGACAGACGAGTCTGCTGGACACCATAGATTCTCCGACCGACCTGCGTAAACTTTCCCAGGAACAGCTGGAGACACTGGCCCTTGAGGTGCGGGACAAGATCATTCATACCGTTGCCGATACCGGCGGCCATCTGGCACCGAGTCTGGGCGTGGTTGAACTGACCATTGCCATGCACTATGTTTTCAACACCCCTGAAGATAAAATCATCTGGGATGTCGGCCATCAGACCTATACCCACAAGCTGCTGACCGGCAGACGAAAACAGTTCCATACCCTGCGTCAGCACCAGGGAATCAGCGGTTTTCCCAAACGGGAGGAAAGCCCGTACGATGTGGTTGAAAGCGGCCACAGTTCTACCTCCATCTCCTACGGCCTCGGCATTACCACCGGCAAAAGTCTGAACAAGGACAACAGCAAAGTCATCTCGGTTATCGGCGACGGTTCCATGACCGCAGGCCTGGCCTTTGAGGGATTAAATCAGGCCGGGCATCTGGATAAGGATCTGATCGTCATCCTCAACGATAATGAAATGTCGATTTCGCCCAACGTCGGGGCAATGTCCAGCTTCCTCAACAAAAAACTCACCGGTAAAACCGTTCGCCGGTTGCGTGACCACATAGAGGACAGCTTGATGTCCCTGTCGTCGGTGGGCGAAAATATTTTAACGGTCCTGCGCAAAAGTGAAGAAAGCCTGAAAGCCTTTTTCACACCCGGTATGTTGTTTGAGGCCCTGAAGTTTCAATATATCGGCCCCATTCCCGGACATAAACTCGACGATCTGATCGAGACCCTGGAAAACGTCAGGGATCACAGTCACGGTCCGGTGCTGGTTCATGTCCTGACGACAAAGGGCAAGGGGTATGAGCCTGCGGAGCGTAATCCCGGAGATTACCACGGGATCGGGCCCTTTGATATTGCCACCGGCAAGGCAAAGGTTGCCAAAGAGAATATCTCCTATACAAAAATCTTCGGCAAGACCCTGTGTCGCATGGCCGCAAAGGATCCGCGCATCACCGCAATTACCGCGGCCATGCCGGCCGGGACGGGGCTGACCGAGTTCAGCGAGCAATTTCCCGATCGATTTTTCGATGTCGGTATTGCCGAACAGCACGCGGTCACCTTTGCCGCCGGTATGGCGATGGAAGGTCTGCGGCCGGTGGTGGCTGTTTATTCCACCTTCATGCAACGGGCCCTGGACCAGATTATCCATGACGTCTGCCTGCCCGATCTGCCGGTTATTTTTGCCCTGGACCGGGCAGGCGTGGTCGGTGATGACGGCCCGACCCATCACGGAGTCTTTGACCTCTCATTTCTGCGTTTTATCCCCAACCTGACCGTGGTTGCGCCCAAGGATGAAAATGAACTGCAACAGATGCTCTATACCGCTGTACATCTCGACGGTCCGATAGCTATCCGCTATCCCCGGGGAGCCGGTGTCGGTGTCAGCTGTGAAGATCCGGAAAAATGCCTTGAAACCGGTAGAGGCGAACTGCTGAGGGAAGGTGAAGACCTCCTGCTTCTGCCGGTCGGCAACAGGGTCTACCCCGCCCTGGAAGCGGCGGAGGGCCTGGAAAAACTTGGCGTCAGCGCGGCGGTCATCAATCCACGTTTCATCAAACCGCTGGATAACGAACTTATCAGCCACTGGGCCCAGAAAACCGGGCGAATGGTTACGGTGGAAGATAACGTTAAAAAGGGCGGATTCGGCAGTGCCATCCTGCAGATGCTGGCCGAGCTGCATATCAACATTCCGGTCCGGCTGCTCGGCTATGGCAATACGTTTATCGAACAGGGACCACAGCAGATCCTGTGGAAGGATGCGGGGATTGACACCGCCGGAATTATAAACGGCGCTCTGGAGGTCATGAAACGATAGACCGATAACAAATAGAAAGATGACAGGTACGGGGACGCACCCTGTACCTGTACAATCTTTTGAAGCGGCAACGGCTTTGGTTGCTCAGACCCCGTAATATCCCCGGTACCAGTCGACAAAATTTTTCACCCCTTCCTCTATGGTGGTCTCCGGTTTGAAATCAATCTCACGGACCAGATCATCTACATCGGCATAGGTGGCCGGAACATCTCCGTCCTGCATGGGCAGAAAATTCTTTTCCGCCTTTTTACCCAGACAATCCTCCAGAACCTCGATATAGCGCATCAGCTTTTCCTTACTGTTATTGCCGATGTTATAGACCCGCCAGGGGCAGTAACTCGTGGCCGGGTCGGGTCTATCGCCACTCCAGTCGGGATTAGGCTGCGGTATGGTATCAATCAGCCTGACCACTCCTTCGACGATATCATCGATGTAGGTGAAATCACGTTCCATATTTCCATTATTGAAGACATCAATGGGTCGTCCCTCAAGAATGGCCTTGGTGAACAGAAAAAGGGCCATATCCGGTCGTCCCCAGGGGCCGTAGACGGTAAAGAACCGGAGACCGGTGGTGTGGAGGCCGAACAGGTGGCTGTAACTGTGGGCCATCAACTCGCCGGCCTTTTTAGAGGCGGCATAGAGCGAGACCGGATGATCGACATTATCATGGACCGAAAAGGGCATTTTCGTGTTCGCCCCATAGACCGAACTTGACGAGGCATAGAGCAGGTGCTTGACATTGGTATGACGACAGCCTTCCAGAATGTTGACAAAACCGACCAGATTGGTGTCCACGTAGGAGTGAGGATTGATCAGCGAGTAGCGTACCCCGGCCTGGGCGGCCAGGTTGACCACCCCGTCAAACTGTTCGCTCTCAAAGAGTTTCGCCATCTTCTCCCGGTCGGCCATGTCAAAGTCGGCATGTTTGAACTGTTCATGAACAACCAGCTCCGCAAGCCTGTCTTTTTTTAATCCCGGGTCATAATACGAATTGAGATTATCGAGCCCGACCACTGTTCGACCATCGGCTAACAGCCGTTTTGACAGATTATGGCCGATGAAACCTGCCGCCCCGGTAACCAGTATTTTTTTAATCATGAAACAGTCCTTCCGTACTTTAATAATAAATTAAATGGTAACTGTTCAGGAGCACCCCACGGAGTCTACGCTCGAAGTCTGCGCTTATCTACCTCTCTGCACGGTCAGGCCTGATTCACATAGGAATCACTATAGTTCACAGGCCTGACTGCACAGATATGGAGCACTCCTGAACAG
>DRKH01000385.1 GCA_011051825.1 Desulfobulbus sp. | reverse complement strand
TCAGGTCTCCGGTGGACCAGCGGCCGTAGAAGGGACGATCCATCTGCAGCAGATGGGCAAAAATACGGTCCCTGAGGTTTCGTTCAAGTAGACGGGAAAACCCGATAATCAGTGTCCTCCAGACAAACCGCAGCAGGGCAACCGTCGCAGCTATCAAAAGGATAAACAGGGACAGGCGCAGCAGAGAAGATGCAGTTGCGGTCCGCAGACTGAGCCCGTCAATGCCCTTTTTCAAAAGCATGGGAATCAAAAGTTGGAGGAAATCCACCCCGAGCAGGGCGATGAAACCCAAGAGCAGGCGAAGTCGATACCTGACAAAGATGGGCCGTAGAAGACCAAGTGCTGCCCGGCCCCGGCCTGAAGATCCGTCCAAACTCGTCAAACCCGGGTGCGCAGCAGTTCGTTATAGGCAACGGTCAACTCGACGAAACGGTCATGATCGCCACCTTTATCCGGGTGCAGTTCATGGGCCTTTTTTCGATATGCCCGGGTCAGTTCTTTTTTATCCATTGCGGCAAGTTCGGCCCGGCTGACACCGAAGATGGTACTGGCCTCATTCACGGACATCCGGCGGGAGCCCTTGACGGCCCTGGCCCGACGACGGGAATCGGCAAAAGAGCGGATATATTCTTCCTGGGCGCGGCCGCCCGGAAAATCAAAATCAAAATACATGACCACGTATCGAATAAGATATGGGGGCAGGTGCCCCGGTCGATCCAGTCCCTGCCAGAATCCGCTGTCCCGGTCAAGTCTGCAGACCTCCTTGACAAAAAAATCGTCCAGCTTGTCCCCTTCAAGGGCATCGGGCATGGTTCGGCTATAACTTTCGGTGAAAAAACGCTGGAGATCAAAAATGGTAAAAACGTAGCGTTTATATTCCCCCGGCGACAGGGCCTGCTCCTGTTCAATCAGATACTGTTCCACCTCATCCCTTGACTTGTCCAGAAGTTTTTTAAACAGGGTTGTTGAGTTATCCAACCTGCGCTGGTCAACCTGGCCGAAACGGAGGTAGTGGATCCGTCTGCGATCAAAAATATGGGTCTCTTCTATAACTCTGACCCGGTCCTGTCTGGACATGGGTTTCCAGTTACGGTGCTGATGACGATGGAGGAACGGCTCTATTTTTGAACGAATATAGGGATCGAGGAAGGGAAAAAAGAAGGCCTCCACTTCGTCATAGGAGGGCGTAACGCCTTTTTCCCGCAGGAGATCAAAAAGGACGTCATCAATATAAAAAGAAGAGCCGCCCGGATATTTGATAAACCTGTCGGGATGAGTGCCGAGGAACACCAGCTCACGATTGGTCAGGCAGTTTCCGTTGTTATAGGATTCGCACAGCGTGTACTGGAGGTGATTATCAATGAATCTGCGGGAGATATACATGAACGTCAGTGTCTAAAAAAAGTACTGTTTGAATTTCTGGTTACGTACAAAGAAAACTCAGCTTTCCCATAAATCCGGACAGCTGAAACCACAGAGTTACAAACCCGGCAGCGAGATACCTTGCAACCGATCACAGGCATCAGATTGCAGATTGTTCCTTCTTCGGCAAACGGTACCGATTGGCTGTCCCGGCAGCAAAAGGAATGGAGCCCTTATCCTGTATTGCAGCGAGCATAGGTATTCATCAACGATTCAACCTTGTCAATGGAAAACGGTTTGGCCACTGCTGCAACAAAGTGATAGTCAGTATAATGGATCATCACCTCATCCCGATCATTTCCACTCATGGCAATCAGTGTCGTTTGAGGATCAAGGGTATGAATTTTGTCTGCCGCCTCTATGCCGTCCATACCATCATCGATCTGTAAATCAAGCAGGACCAGATCATATGACGTGCCAGTCAGCTGTCCCTCCTTAAAGGCCTTGACCGCCTGTGCCCCCTCTTCAACCGCAGTTACCCGGCACTTGAAATGTTCAAACATTTTGGTCGCAATGGTCAGCATCAGTTCTTCATCATCCATGATCAGGACCTGAAACTGATCACCGGCATCGGTCATCTGCCGGCCGTTGTTCTGTCTGCTGCGGCCGATGGGCAGGTAAACGGAGGCAATACACCCTTCTCCCGGATTTGCCTCAAGTCGTACTACCCCCCCGTGTTTTTGAACAATGGCATGGGCGATGGTCAGCCCCAGCCCCATTCCTTTCTGGGTCCCCTTCTGTTTGGTTGAAAAGTAGGGATCAAAGACCTGTTCCAGAATGAGCGGATCTATCCCGGATCCGGTATCTCTGATACTGACCCGTACAAACTGTCCATCCGGCATGGGGTGACCGGTGCGGTCTGCTTCACTCTTTCCGTCAATCCTGCTCAGGTGGACCGACAACAGGCCCCGGCCGTCCATGGCCTCAACCGCGTTGAAGATAATATTCTGAAAAACCTGCATGATAAGATCGGAATCAAGGTCCACGCAATGGACGGTATCCTCAGCGGTCAGCTTGAAATCAACCATTGTTCCTTCCAGTTCATTTTCAAGCAGCCCGATCAGCAACTCATCGACACAGACGCGGGTTTTAGAGGGCAGGTAATTATCTGAAAAAGTAGTGAACTGACGGATAAGACCGGTGGTGAGCTGCAACGCCTTGCCGGTCTCGGCAAGGAGTGTGTCGACTTTGTCATCATCGGACAGGACACGGGCCATTTCGACATTGCCGTTAATAATGGTGAGTAGATTGTTGAAATCATGGGCAATGCCGCTTGCCATGGTGGCCATTGCATCAAGTTTCCGGATTTTTTCCAGTTCTTTTTCCAGCGTCCGCTGCTGTTCCTCCATACGTTTAGCGGCCGTCACGTCCTGGAGAATGCCGATGATAAAGAGTTGTTCTTCTTCAAAGACCGGAACCAGGTTGAACGTTACCTGGCGGTCGTGGAGGAGAACCGGAGCGCTGTAATCAAAAACAAGCGGAGTAGCCGTATCGGTTGTGGCAAGGTTTTCAATCCATTGCCTGTAGGCACTTTGATTGCTTTGGGGCAGCAGCTCCACAAAACGCGTTCCAAGGATTTCGGTGTCTTTTTGTTCAAACAGCCTGCAGCAGGCAGGATTGGCCCGTACAACCCTGCCTCTGCCGTCAAGTTCAAGCGCACCTTCGGTCATCCGTTTGAAAACAACCCCGTTATGCCGTTTGTTGACCAGTAATTCGCGGGTTACCTCCCGCGGGTTCAAGCCCTGCATGCCCTCAATGTCCGCCCCCGGCCGTGTGCCTGATTCAAAATAGTGAAGGGCATTAAAGATGTGCTCCTTCATGCTGACGGCCGGTCCCTTGGCAATGCATACATCGGCGCCAAGTTCGAGTATATTCATATCATCTTCAAGGGCAATGCCGGAAAGAACCACCAGAAATATATCTTTATAGGCCGGGGTGTTTCGTATAATACGGCTGAGTTTTGCCCCGTCTATCCTGGGCATGACCAGATCGGTAAAAATAATATCAGGGTTGTAGGAAGGAAGGATATCCAGGGCATCCAGACCATCCTCGGCGGTTCGGACCTCGCAGCCGGCCTTTTCAAGAATAGAGGATACGATTTTTCGTATCACCGGACTGTTGTCGACAACAAGAATTTTATGTCTGGTCATGGTCAAGTAACCCCCGCACTGCTGTGACGAATTCTTTGACATCAAACGGTTTGCTGAAGACCAAATCCGCCCCGAGCTCCTGGGCCGCAGGAAGATATGCCTCGGGACCGATTCTGCCTCCACCGGAAATAGCGACGATTTTCACCTCCGGAAATTCCCTTTTCAAGGTGGTGATGGTTTCAAGGCCTTCCTGTTCAGGCATAATCAAATCCGTGATTACAAGATCAACGGGTTCTTCCCGCTGTTTCTGCATGCCCTTACGGCCGTTTTCGGCATCTATAACAGTGTACCCGCTCCACTCCATAACCTGGCGAAGGAGAACGCGCATCTGTTCATCGTCATCTATAACCAGTATTCGCATCAGGAACCTCTTGTCGGTAATAGTTCACGAATTGAGACGGAAAGTTGGTGCATATCCAGAGGCTTGGCAAGAAAGCGGCGAATTCCGACCCGGTTTGCCTCATCGGTGGTGACCGCTTCGGAATAGCCGGAGCACAGAACAATTGGAATTCTGCTGTCGATTTTCACAATCTCTTCAGCCAGCATCAGGCCGGTCATATTGGGCATGGTCTGATCGGTAATAACCAGATCTATTGCCCCCTTCTCCCGGCGAAAAATTTCAAGGGCTTCGCGGCCGCTTCCGGCGGTAAAAACCCGGTAGCCGAGATATTCCAGCATCCGGCTTCGCATCTTGACAATATCGACCTCATCGTCGACAAACAAGATTGTTTCACTTCCCCGGGGCATGTTGGTTACAGCGTCGACCGCGCCCTCTTCTTCCCTGTCGGCCCTTGGAAAAAAGAGTTTGAAGACCGCACCCTCTCCCTCGCGGGAAGAGACATCGATCACCCCGCCGTGGGAGACGACAATTCCATGAATCACGGCAAGTCCCATGCCGGTGCCCTCCCCAACCTCACGGGTGGTGAAAAACGGGTCAAAAATACGTTTAAGGAGGTGGTCGGGTATGCCATGGCCGGTGTCGGCAACGGAGAGAACCACATAGTTACCGGGAACGAGATCATGGTAACGGCGGCATTCATCAGGACCGGCCTCAAGTTCCTGCAGACTGATGGTGATACGTCCCGGTGTCGAGCCCAGGGCCTGGGCGGCATTGGTTGCCAGGTTCATCAAAATTTGATGAATCTGGGTCGGGTCAATGTCAATCGGGCCGATATCCGGACCTATTTCCGTTTGAATATCAATGGTTGTCGGCAGTGATGACCGGAGCAGTTTGATGCCTTCCTTGATAACCGGGGTTATAACGATTCGTTTTTTCGTGCCTATATTCTGCCGGCTGAAGGCAAGAATCTGACTGACCAGATCTTTGGCCCGGATTCCGGCCCGTTTGATGGCAACAACATGTTCGGTAATTTCCCGGACCGTAGGAGGGTCGCCCGGTATGGCCGACGTGTCTGCATCCGATTCAGGAAACCTGTAGAGGAGCAGGTCGGCATTCCCCAGGATGGCTCCGAGAATGTTATTGAAATCATGGGCTATCCCGCCGGCAAGGGTGGCGATGGCCTCCATCTTCTGGGCCTGAACAAGTTTCTGTTCAAGATTACGCTGAATGGTGATGTCCCTTGCGGTATGGACATAGCCGAGCAGTTCATCATCTTCCAGGATCGGCACGCAACTGACCTGAAAGACCTTACCGAGAAAGGAGTGCTCAACTACCAGATCCTGAGCCTGTCCATTTTCCAGGGCGGTTTTGGCCGGGCAGACTCTGCACAGCTGGTCGCTGCCTGCAAAAAGTTCATGACACCTGCGTCCTGCCACTTCCTCGGTAGTCCCGCTGCCGAGCAATTCGAGGGCAGCGGCATTGCCTTTGATTATGGACAGATCGGCATCAAGAATAAGCACCGGATTTCTGATTGCATCAAAGGTTCGGCGCCATTCTTCATTGGAAATACGAAGGGCTTCTTCGCTGGTCATCCGCCGGCTCATCTCGCTGCGCAGATTCTCATTGGTTACGGTCAATTCGCGGGTCTGTTCCCTGACCTTGACCTCGAGCTGCTCACCGGCCAGCTGCAAGGCCCGGTTTTTCTTTTCAAGAGAACGATTCAGTTGGATAATTTTGTTGAGCAGGCTGGTAAAACCAAAATAGAGAACCACTCCGCCGACAAGGAGTGCAAGCAGGGTCAGGAGGACGACCTTGATGAGCGTACGTTTATGCGCCTGCAGGGTTTTGGTGATATCAACGGCAAGAAGAATGGAACCAAACGGCTGTTGTTTGAGGTCCCTGAGGACAAAGGCGGGGAAAACCAGCGAAACCTTATCACCGCTATGGATAAGCTGTTCTTTACTGCCATAGACTATCTGCTTACCGTTCTGCTTGAAAAAAGCATTTTCACCGGGATAGAGAACCGCCTCACCAAGATCAAAAAAGGTGTCTTGTTTCGGGTCAACAGTTGTGGCGGACTTTTTCTGCAGTATTATTGCACTGTCCAGTTGTTCTTTCCGGTGAATATCGGCCAGAAACTGTTCAACCTGGACTCCCAGTACCAGATTTCCGACAAAATGATCTTTAACAAAAAGAGGTTGGGCGATATGAAAAAACAGGCCCCGGGGACCGCCTTCAAAACCGGAAACCGTCTGTTGTATCCTGCAGCATTTCATGAGAATGGAGTTGATGTCGACCGGAGTGTTCCCGAACTTCTCCGGTTCGTGCAGCTGAAGAAACATCGTGTTGTCGGGCAGAAAAAAGGCCATGCGGGTCAGCCACGGGTTCTCCTTTCTGAGCACGGCATAGATCGGCTCCGCCTTTGCAAGGAGTTGCTTGCGATCCCGTGCGCCAAAGGCGTTGATCATGTCCTGGTTCCGGGCAATCAGGCTCTTCATGCGGTTGAGATACTGCTGGTCCAGTTCCCTGACAAAACTCTGCATCAGGCTGGTGGCGGATTTTTTTTCGCAGCGGATCAGGTCCTGCCGGTGCTGCATCTGCTGCTGGGTCAACAGCATGATATAGGAAACAGCAAGAAAAATGAGTACAATAAACAGGACTAGAATTGATGTTGTTCGAATTTTACGCATTACAACCCGTCGCTCAAAGGAATTGTCTGGTGCAGAAAAACGTTGTCCCTGAAAAAACGGATCAGTTGGATGCGACGATCAACAATGCGCACCTGTTCGGGAATGAGATCACTCATCTCGTTCTTCATTATGGACATCTTGTATTCTATATTAGGAGCAAAGCGATTGTCCAGATACCAGGCGTAAAAAAGTCCGAAAAGAAGACCGGGAGGGGTAAAACCTTCATTGCCGTTGATAACCCGGGTGTATAATCGTTCGGTTCTGGAGGAGGGACGCATACGGGCCAGCTGCAGATAGGTTTTCAAGGTGGCATAGTCGAAGAAGCTCTGCAGTTCTGACGGTTCAAGCACCGTCAGGCTGTAGGTGTATCCGACCTGCTCTCCTGCGTCTATGACATCGATGGTCTGCTTATTTTTGGCATAGTTACCCAGTAGAGACTGGCCAAGGGCGACCAGGAAGGCCATTTCAAAGCGATTGAGATCTTCAGTCTGATCCTGACGGATTTTAATGCGTTGATCCAGCGGATCATAAAAGGAGAAAACATTGTCCCACTGCTGGCACCGTTTCCAGCATCCGGGTTCAACCAGACTTATACCACGTACATTCTGCAGGTGATCAAGACGGATATCCGGATGATTCCAGATAATTTCTATGACCCGGCTCATGAGCCATTTTCTGTCCCTGCCGGTCAGTTTTTCATCAAACCCGGACGACAGCGATATCTGTTCGGCACTGAGGTAACTGCACAGGCTGACAATTTCCTCATACCGGAGACAGGGCAGTTGATGATCGATATGGACGGTTGACGGCAAGGTGTCGCAGCCAAG
>DRKH01000384.1 GCA_011051825.1 Desulfobulbus sp. | reverse complement strand
TTTGAACATTTAGAAAAGCGATCTTCAATTATGCAATCCTCACCGTAGCCCTGCTACGCCTGCGGTTGCATGCAATCAGATCACTTCTCTAAATGTCCACATTACACCTCACCTCTACGAAGTTATTGTTGAGCGAACCCTAAGCACAGGCTCCGATCCAGGATGCACAGCTTGGTATGAAACGCTACAGAAAGACCTTGCGCAGTTTATAGAAGTAGTCGGCACCGGACCAGACCGTCAATACCATGGCAATATAGACGATGATAAGGCCGATCTGATGTAGATAGGGGACAGGGAGCGTACCCAGGGGGAAAATCAGGGTTCCGAGGCCGATATACTGAGTAGTGGATTTAATTTTTCCCAGGCCGCTGGCGGCAACGACCACGCCTTCAGCGGAAGCGACTCCCCGCAGGCCGGTAATCAGAATTTCCCGGGCCAGGATGACAAGGGCCACCCAGGCCGGAAGACGACCCAGGGGAATCAGCATGATCAGGGCCGTGGTGACCAGAATTTTGTCAGCCAGAGGGTCCATGAGTTTGCCCAGTGAGGTTACGCTGTTATATCGACGGGCAAGGTAGCCGTCCATCCAGTCCGAGCATGCGGCAATACAGAAGACCAGCCAGGCAAAAAGAGCAATGGACTGCGTCTGCTCAAAGGTGAGCAGCAGGGCGAGAAAACCGGAGAGTATAAAGCGAAAACCGGTTATCAGATTCGGAAGGTTCAGGGGATTGCTTCTTTCCTTCAATTGATGGTCACCAGCCGACGGACATTAATGCTCGTCGATGGGCTTCCCCCCCTTTGATAGGCTCTGTAATACTGCATGACTTTACGGACATAAGCCATGGTTTCCGGAATACGCGGAACCTTGCCAAAGCGGGAAACCCGGCCCGGCCCGGCATTGTAGGCGGCCAGACTGAGTTGAAGATCTCCACGATAGTTATCCAGCATACTGCGAATATATCGGGTACCGGCGGAGATATTCTGATAGGCATCAAAGGGGTCGGTCACCTGCAGATCCTTTGCGGTATCGGGCATGAGCTGCATTAAGCCCTGTGCCCCATGTGGGGAGACGGCAAACTGATTGAAATTGGATTCGGTCTTGATGATTGCCTTGATCAGCAGCGGATCAACCCGGTGCTCAAAAGAGGCGCGCCGGATATGTTCTTCAATCCCTGCTGCAGCCGTGCGTTGATGTTGTTTCCGTGGTTGCAGCGATTTCCGTATCTTCAGCTTCCCGATTTTCGGCCTGGACTGTTGCCACCGGGTTTTGGTCTGAACCAGTTTGGCCCGCCTGTCTCCTGGAACATTGGTGTAGTGACGAATCCCCTGGTCATCAACATAGGTATACAGCGTGGCCAGTGAATATCCGGGCACTACAAGAATAAAGAGCAGAGGTATCAGAAAACGCATAGGCCGTCCTGTCCTGCAGATTGTTATTTCTGTCGTTTTTCCCAGTCGGCGAGAAATTTTTCCATTCCGATGTCGGTCAGCGGATGCTTTGCCAGCTGGGCAATGACCTTATAGGGGATGGTGGCAATATGCGCACCCATGAGGGCGGAGTCGACAACATGCATGGGACTGCGCACCGAGGCGACGATAACTTCGGTATCAAAACCATAGTTCTGCAGAATGGTCATGATCTCACCGATCAGGTCCATGCCGTTGAGCGAGATATCATCAAGGCGACCGACAAAGGGGCTGACATAGGTCGCTCCGGCCTTGGCCGCCAGCAGGGCCTGGGAAGAGGAAAACACAAGGGTGACGTTGGTCTTGATGCCTTCGTCGGTTAATCGTTTGACCGCTTTGAGGCCCTCTTCAATCATGGGAATTTTAACGACGATGTTGTCGCTTATCTTGGCGAGCTCACGGGCCTCTTTCACCATCCCATCCGCATCGAGGCTGACAACCTCGGCACTGATGGGACCGTCGACGATGGCACAGATATCAGCCAGGATATCGGAAAAGGGACGTTGTTCTTTGGAGACCAGTGAGGGATTGGTGGTAACACCGTCCACCATCCCGAGCTCAAGGCCTTTTTTGATTTCCTCAATATTTGCGGTATCTATGAAAAATTTCATTCTTCCCCTCCGGATTCCCCGGTAAATGTATCGCAGCATTTTTCGCTGCAGAAATAAAATGTTTTGCCCTGCCGGCGGAGCCGGATAGCCTGACCTTTTGGAATGAGTGTGTGGCAGACCGGGTCTTCAACCAGTACATCTTTAACCTCTGATGACCGGGACTGCCGTTGTCTGTTGTCTGTTCTTTTTTTTTGGCCCAGGCCGCGAATCAGCCGCCAGGCAATATAAAAAAGAACCCCGAGTATAAAAAGACGAACCGGACCCATCTATTGTTCCTGCAGCCATCCGGCCTGTATACTTTGCCTGCACATACACATAATTCTATTATAGTCCCGCCAAAGGAAAAGTCTAATTCATTTTGGGGAAAGAGTAAAAAAATATCGGTTCTGGTTCAGAACAACCAAAGAGCGGGTCGTTAGTCATTTCGTAACCGTTTACCGTCATTTCCAGGCGGCGGCCAGAGCATCCGTTCCGGGATGGAAGAGTTGTTTTCATGCATGAGCTGCCGTCTGAGCTGGTCCAGGGAACGCTGCAATTGCGGATGCATCCGGTTCGGATCAAGCTCGGCAAGGGGAACCAGGACAAAGAGTCGATTATGCATTTCCGGATGGGGAATCTGCAGTCGGGATGTCTCCAACCTGAGATCCCCATAGAGCAGTAGGTCAAGGTCAAGGGTTCGATCCTGGTAACCGCTGCTGTGCGGATCCCGTCTGCGTCCAAACTCCTGTTCAATCAGGAGCAGCTGAGCGAGCAGTGCCTCCGGGGGGAGAGTGGTGGTGAGCAGACCGGCGGCGTTGATGAACCAGTGGTTGGATTCCATGCCCACCGGCTCGGTTCGATAGGGGGCGGACAGGGATTTGAGGCTGATACCGTCCTGTTCGCCGAGACGCTGCCAGGAAGCCTGCAGGATCTCCAGCGAGTTGCCCAGGTTGGAGCCCAGGCCGATGCAGGCTACGGCCTGCTGCTGCCCGTCAAAAGCGTTCATGGTTGAGGAATGCGACGGCAGAGACAGGGCTTGCACACTACTCTGCCGTTGTCCGTCGGTTGGCGGCTAGAAGTCGGCCAGGCCAAGGACATCAAACATGGTGTACATGCCGTTGTCTTTATCTGCAACCCAGGCCGCGGCCAGGGCGGCGCCGCGGGCAAAGTTGTCTCTGCTGTGGGCGCGATGGGTTATTTCGATCCGTTCACCGGCTCCGGCAAAATAGACCGTGTGTTCCCCGACAATATCACCGGCCCGGATGGTCTGGATGCCGATTTCGGTATCGGTTCGTTCTCCGATGATGCCGTGACGTTCATAGACGCCGACCTCGGCCAGGTCGCGGCCGAGTCCACTGGCCGCCATCTCGCCGAGCTTGAGGGCGGTGCCCGACGGGGCATCCTTTTTCATCCGGTGATGGGCCTCGACAATCTCGACGTCATAGGCATCGCCCAGGACACCGGCTGTTTTTTCTATCAGTTTAAAGAGAACATTAACGCCCACCGCCATATTCGGGGCCTGAACGCAGGGAAAGTTTTCTTCCGCCAGGGTTTTCAAGGTGGCCAGATCCTCGCTGCTTAAACCGGTGGTGCCGATAACCATGGCGCGCTTATGGGCTGCGGCTATTTTGGCAAATTCCATGGTCGCCTTGTGAAAGGTGAAGTCGATGATCACCTCACCCTGATCAATGACCGATTCCAGACCGGCGGAGATCCGAACTCCGGTGGTGCCGAACCCGCCGTTTTCGCCCACATCCTTGCCCACGGCCGGACTGCCCTCCTGTTCAAAGGCTGCAACCAGTTCAAGATCCGGATTCTGTCCGACCATGTAGCTGATCCGCTGGCCCATTCGACCGGCAGCGCCGGCAACAATTACTTTTGTCATAGAGTACTCTGTTTAAAAATTCCGGATGGTATTTGTGATGGATTCGTACAAAGTCTTTTCGACCGTCATTCCCGCGAAGGTGGGAATCCATCATTTGTTAGAATGCCTGATTATCTGAGGCGGGCTTTGCCCGCAACTCCAGTGATTTGATAAAGTAAAATCCGGGTGGGCACCGCCCACCTTATGGTGTCTGTTCGCGGTTTTCTGGTGGGCGGTGCCCACCCTATCCCATAGCCGTCAAGCTAAGAATAAATGTCATTGGCAGAAGCAAAAAGTAGGGTGGGCATTGCCCACCAAAAAAAGCTGCCGAACCCCATGCACTCTATATGTAGCAACGTCCTTTCGGCGAAGCAGCTATTATTATAACCCTCTTTCTGCTGGTGGGCGGTGCCCACCCCATAGCCGTCAAGCTAAGACGAATACCGTAACATATCAGCTGGTTGCATCACGTAGGAGCCCGCCCCTGCGGGCGATTGTCGGCAGAAACATCAATATGACGCATAATTATCGCCCGC
>DRKH01000383.1 GCA_011051825.1 Desulfobulbus sp. | reverse complement strand
CAGGAGCACCTCATCTTCGCCCATTTAAGCCAGTTCGAGTAGCACAAGTACGCTTCACAGTCTTAAATGAACAAATCTAAGGCACTCCTGAACAGTTACAGGCTGCGGTATTGCGTAAATTGTGTCCTTATCTGAATAGTTACATAAAATGAAATATTTTGCATATGGATCAAATATGTCTCTTTGCCGTCTCAGGTCACGGACTCCGACTGCATATACGGTTGGTGTATTTTTCCTGAATCAACATAAACTAAAATTTCATAAAATAGGAAAGGATGGGTCGGCAAAATGCAATGCACATTTTACCGGCGCAGAAGCTGACATTATTGAAGGTGTGGTTTTCGAATTAGACCCGGATGAAGTCGCAGAACTTGACAGGGCTGAAGGGCTTGGTAACGGGTATGAGAAAAAAAATGTTAAAGTTACTGATATTCTGGGCAATACGGTTGAAGCTTTTTCCTATTTTGCAACCAAAACCAATGACTCCCTTCTTCCTTTTTCCTGGTATACAAAACATGTCTTGAAGGGCGCCGAAAGTGCCGGCTTGAGCGATGGGTACATCGCTCAAATTGAAGCTGTGCAGACAATCAATGATCCGGATGGATTGAGGGAGCAACGGGAGTTGATTATTTACCGGCGGTAAAAGAAAATGTAACTGGTCACAGGATTAGTAACTATGTGTTTTCATCTACCTTAAATCTGTAAGTGATCAGGGGGGCCGTAGATTCGTGCAGGCGCGACTGGCCGCTATAGCCCCTCTATGCGTGCAGGCGTGACCGTGCGAAGAGGTAAGCGAGGGACGAGACTCCGTGCGGTGCCCCTGAACACTTACAAGAAAATACGTACCTGTTCAAGGGTGCCTCTTTAAAACGTCACCGATAAACCGGCGCACACTTGCAAAGACCTCTTCGCTGCCCTCGCCGGTAACGATAATGTGGTTTTTACGCGGCAGGAGGACCAGTTTTTTCATCGGTGAATGAACCTTTTGATAGATAAGGCGGGCACTTTTCGGATTGACGATCGGATCGGTATCGCCCTGCAGGACCAGGATCGGCTCGGTAACCCGTTCCAGCGTTCTGTCCACTCTTGTCATGACCTTTTCCATCTGGGCCACGGAGGCCAGGGGATGTTTTGGATAGTTGACGGTCGGGTTTTCACTGTCGTTTTCGATCCATTCCCTGATCCCTTTTGCGTGCAGATGGGCAATCATTTCGTTGAATGCATGCAAGGTCGGGACAATATAACCGACCTGGAGATTATTGAGTTTCAGGGCCGAATTAATGGCAATGACTCCATCGGTGTCATACTTGGCCGCAAGCAGGAGAGCAAGCAGACCACCGGTGGAAAAACCGCCGATAAACACCGTGTCGCAGACCTGACGCATGGCGGTAAAGGCCCGTTCAAAATCCAGCTCCCAGTCATCGGCACTGACGTGTTTGAGCGCCTCCGGATCGGTACCGTGTCCCCGAAGCCGGGGCAGGTAGACGTTGATTCCGCGGGAAAACAGATACCGGGCCAGCTCCCGTCCTTCCGCCGGGGCAGCCATGTAGCCGTGTGAAAAGACCACACCGACACGGTTTTTTTTATCAAACCATATTTTCGGTGCACCGACATCCTGTTGGCTGGGCGCATGGTCGTGATAGGTCCGGTACTCCTGTTCATAGGAATCCCAGTCCTGCTGGCGGATATAATTGAAGTTGTCAATCCGCAGTTCCTGTTCCGAAAAGGCGGCATTTTTGCGGGCTGACGCAATGATGTCCCGGCGCCACTTGATCTCGTTTAAGATTACCTGGAGGGTGTTTTTTACCCGTATTTTGTTGAAATTGTAGTGTTTTTTGAGAAGGTGTCTGTCGAAGAGATAGTCGCCTTCACTGTCCCGGTAGAGGATGTTCTGTTGCCGGGCCAGCCTGATGGCGGACAGAAAAGGCGGATAGTCCTTGTCCAGGATCAGTTTAAACAGGCCGGTTGTAAGCTCCGGGTGGAGGTTGAGTCCCTTAATCTTTCCAAGTTCCCTGGCGTTTTTATAGATCAGGGTCTTGAGATAGCTCGGACATACTTTTACGGTCGGCATCGTTACCAGGCTGAGGATGAAGATATGGTCAAAATTAACCTGCATATTGCCGTAGACCTTGACCATGGTGTCATTGATAACCTCCTTCCTCCGGCTCTCATAGAGTCGGTCGGTAAAGGTATCATCATCCAGTGAACCGCTCTCCTCCTCCAGGTAACTCTCGACATATTTCCTGGTCGGAATCGGGCTGCCGAAATGCAGATGCATATTTGCCCCCATCAGTAGATTGATCTCAATCTCAAGCTCTTCAAAGATCCTGGTACCACGCAGATCGAACCGTCTGTCCAGCCAGAGCAGCAGTTTGTTTTCTCCGGGACGAATGGGGTAATAGGTGATGGAGAGCGGCACGATGTTGAGCCCGTCATCGGTATGGATTTTTGTTCTCTTCAGGTTGTGCCGGGGACAAAAGAGCGGTACTGTTTCACCACCGTCCTGCTCTTTGGCCCTCTGTCTCTTGATCTCGGACTTCAGGGCCAGCACTGCGCCGCCGGTATAGACCGGTCCGTTGCGGATCACGGTGTGGATGCAGAATTCTCCCTTATCAAAGGAAATCCGTTTATTTTTGACCATATGGCCTTCGGGATAAATGATCCAGTCGGCGCGTCCGGTGAGAAAATCACCGACAATGATACAGTTTTTTGCGGTATTTTTAGTGGATATGGATCCGACCAGACGCAGATACTCCCCGAGCCAGCCGACAAAAAAGGTGTCATCGGCCAGCGAGCGGGCGATACGCCTGTAGCGGTTAAACAGGACATACGGCACGACAAAGGTTTCAAACCTGGTGAAATGATTTGCTAAAAAGAGAACAGGGCCATCGGGCAGCGGGTCGCCGCTTATGGTAATGTTGGCACCGCTGAGCTTCTTAATGATCAACAGCAGGACCGATGAGAGCCAGAGTATGACCCTTAACATGGAAAAAACTCCTCACTGCTGTAGGAATCAACCGCAATTATTTCATGCTGCAGGTTACGGGCCCGGCTGATCAAATCCCTGTCGGCTTGGTCAAGGGCTTGTTCGCCTGCGTTTTTGAGCCTGGATAATGCGCTTTTTACCTCCAGCATCGCCTGGGCGGCAGTACGCAGCTCACCGGCCCTGCCGCCGGTGTGGATATTGCTGCAGAGACGGTCGCGCATGGCCGGGTTGGTGGTCAACCGGGCGGCGATGGTATGCAGATCCGCATCTTTGACCACCGAGCCTAAGCCGTTGAGTCGGGTAACAAAGCCGATGAGCCTGAACAGGAGCCCTGGTGCGCCCCCGGATACATTGTGACAGATCCCGGCAAACGCCTCATCTATCCGGTTAAAGCCCGTGCTCAGGGCGACCCGCAGCAAAACCTCATCTTCTCTACGTTCCCCCTCTTCCTTAAATCGTCGCAAGGTTGCGGTCATCATGTACATCTGGGCCAGGATATCGGCAAAGCGTCCGGACAGGGATTCTCTTCTCTTTAATCCCGCCCCCATAATGGTTAAGACCACATCGCTTAGAAAGGCGAATTGAGCCGATGCCCAGGCCAGTTTCTGCTCATAGCGGTTCGTAATCCCGCCCCGCCCGGGTCGATGCAGGTGTCCCCTGCTGATGCCGAGCAGAAAAGTTCTGAATCCATTGGCCAGCATATGGCGAACATGGGCAAAAAACAGGGTGTCAAAGGTCTCGATATCTTCTTTTTCCAGGGCTTCTATCTGGCCGAAGACGTAAGGATGACAGCGGATAACTCCCTGTCCGAACTGGATCAGTGTCCGGGTCATGATATTGGCCCCTTCAACGGTAATGGCAATCGGTGCCCCGAAATAGGCATGGGCAAGCAGATTTTTCGGGCCTATACTGATTGCCGCCCCGCCCAGGATATCCATGGCATCAAGGATGGTTGTTCGAAACTTTTCCGTGCTCTGGTACTTCATGATTGCATTGGCCACCGTCGGTTTTTCCCCCTGGTCAATTGCACCGATGGTAAAGGTCTTCGCCGCATCCAGCAGGTAGGTCCGGGCCCCCATCCGCCCAAGTACCTCGGCAACACCTTCAAACCTGCCGATGGCAATGCCGAACTGATATCGGACGCTGCTGTAGGCGGAAGCGACAAAAACAGCCATTTTACTGCCGCCGCTGGAAGTCGAGGGCAAAGAGATACCGCGGCCCACCGCAAGCGATTCCATCAGCATCTCCCAGCCTTTGCCCGCCCCTGCCCGGCCGCCGATAATGTCGTCGATACCGATAATCACGTCTGTGCCGACAAGGGGTGCGTTGACAAAGGGAACCCCCAGCGGATCATGGCGTCTGCTCTGATCCACGCCCTCTTTTGCCGCATCAACCAGCCCGCAGGTGATACCCGGATCTTCACCCATACCGAGCAGATTTTCCGGATCCTTTAAGACAAAGGCAAGACCGATGACGGTGGCAATTGAACCGAGCGTGATGTAGCGTTTTTCAAACTGCAGTCTGATTTTCAGTTCGCCGTCACTGTCCTTAAAGACGGTTCCCGACGACTGGATCGAGGTTGCGTCGCTGCCCGCTTCCGGTTCGGTCAGGGCAAAACAGGGAATCTCGCGACCATCCGCCAGCCGGGGCAGATAGTGTTCTTTCTGGTTGTCCAGACCGTAATGGAGCAGCAGTTCGGCCGGACCCAGCGAATTGGGCACCATCACCGTGATGGCCAGCACCTGGGAGCGGGTGGCCAGTTTTTCGATTACGCAGCTGTGGCCGTAGGCGGAAAACCCGAGGCCGCCATACTCTTTGGGAATGATCATGCCCAGGAACCGGTTTTTTTTGATGTACTCCCAGACCGTTTCCGGTAGATCCCGTTTCTGAAAGACCTCCCAGTCATCGGTCATTGAACAGAGTTCTTCGACTTCGTTATCGAGAAATGCCTGTTCTTCCTCGCTGAGCTTCGGGTAGGGGTAAGCAAATATTTTCGTGAAATCGGGGTGGCCGCTGAACAGGTCCCCTTCCATCCAGACATCGCCTGCCCGCAGGGCTGTTTTTTCGGTCTTTGAGATCGACGGCAGCAGTCCCCTTGATTTGAGCAGCTTAAAAAGCGGTCGGGTCACCAGTTGCATTCGTATTTTTTTCAGGACATTCATGCTCTACCTCCATTCCGTTTGACCCGTAAACGCTCTGCTCCGGTCACCCTTGCAACCCTGCAGTATATCAACCGCCATAAAAAGTCTCCTTTTGCTCCGCCATTGTCAGCAGGAGATTACAGGGGGCAAAACGGTCCCCATGGTCGACCTGCAGCCGTTTGAGTGTTGTAACGACCTGCTCCGGGCCGAGTGTATCTGCATGGCGCATCAGGCCGCCGCGAAAGGCCGGAAAGCCTGTTCCCATGACCATGGCCATATCCAGATAGCGGGGATTGGCCACCACCTCTTCCTGCAGGCACCGCGCAGCCTCGTTGATCATGATCAGGATCGTCCGATCCTCTATGGTCTGTTCATCAAGGGTGATGTGGTCGCTTTGCAGGCTCAATATTTTTGTATTGATCTCCAATCGGCCCTTTTTGTGATTATAAAAGCCCAGGCCGCTCTTTTTGCCGAGCCAGCCCCGCTCCACCATGCCGTTCAGTACCGGGCTTGTTGCCATCCGACTGCCATAGGCCTGGTGGAGAATTTCAGCGACTTTTGCCCCGATATCCACCCCCACGGTGTCAACCAGGGTCAGGGGTCCCATCGGCATGCCGAACCCCATAAGGGTCTTGTCGATCTTTATGATATCCTCACCCGACTCAAACAGGGTTACCGCCTCTTTGAGATACGGCAACAGGATACGGTTGACCAGAAATCCTGCCGATTCCTTGACCTTGATCGGGGTTTTGCCCATCTGCTTGGCCAGCTGCACCACTGTCACAATGGCCTCCTCATCGGTTTTTTCACCACTGATAATCTCGACCAGCGGCATCCGGTTGACCGGGTTGAAAAAGTGCATGCCGACAAAGCGGTTCGGATACTCCAGTTTTTCCGCCAGCTTGCTGATGGAGATGGACGAGGTGTTGGAGGCAATGACCGCAGCCGGTTTGAGCACGGTTTCAAACTCTCGGTAGACCTGTTGTTTAAGCTCGATGTCCTCATTGACCGCCTCGAGCAGAAACTCGGTCATCCCAAAGCCCTCATACCCGGTGCTGAAGGTGATTTTATCCATCTTCAGGGCTATTTCCCGCTCGGTCAACCGACCACGTTTCCTGATCTCCTCGTAGATTTTTCGTACCTGTGCAATTGCTCTGCCCAGGGCCTCATTGCTGATATCTTTGAGACGGACATTGATATCCCGGTTGTTCAGGGCCCAGGCAATACCGCTGCCCATGGCCCCGGTGCCGACAATGGCGCTGTGGTGGATTTCTTTGGCCTCAGCCGTGCTGAAGGTCTCTTTCTTGAGCTCTTCCGAGATGAAAAAGAGTTCGATCAGGTTTTTTGAAATCGGGGTCAGGGCCAGGCCGGTTACCGCTTCCCGTTCAACAGCGAGGCCGCGTGCAAGTGGTTTACCAAAACTTTTTTCCATCACCTCGATGACCGCAAGCGGGGCCGGATAGTGGCCGTGCGTTTTTTGCAGTATCTTTTTTTTTGCGATCATACCGATGATCTTTCTCACCGGAGTCAGCCGTTCATACCAGGCAAGGCCATGGCGGTTGGCCCGTAATTTTTTGTCCAGGGTTCCGGCCAGGATTTCCTGGATGAATTCCTCTTTTTTAAAATCAAGGTAGCCCCGGGGCACACAGGCATCCACCAGTCCGAGTTTTAATGCTTTTGCACCCTTGAGCAGCTTGGCGCCGACAATCAGTTCCAGGGCCTTGCTGTAGCCAACCAGTGGCGAGAGCCGCTGGGTGCCGCCGAAGCCGGGTAAAATACCGAGATTGACCTCCGGCAGGCCGATACGGGTATGGGGATGACTGGTTGCGATTCGATAGGTGCAGCTCAGGCTCATCTCCAGTCCTCCACCCAGGCAGGCCCCGTCGATCACGGCAATGGTCGGAAAGGGAAGATTTTCAAGTCTGGTAAATATGTCCTGGCCCTGGCGGACAAAATCGATAACGACCTGTTTATCAGCCGCTGCCTGTATTTCGTGAATATCGGCTCCGGCTATAAAGATATCCTCTTTGGCACTTTCGATAAAAAGCGCCTTGAGCCGGCTGTGCTCGCTCAGGGTATCCAGGTGAACGGCCAACTCTTCCATGGCCGCCCGGGAGAGGATATTCACCGGACGGGCCGGGGTGTTGAAGGTCAGGGTTCCTATGCCCCGGTCGTCTTCCACCAGCGTAAAATATCGTGTTCTATCGGTCGATTCCGTATTCATTATGTTACCTCCAGCAGAAGGGATGCCCCTTGACCACCACCGATACACAGGGTTGCCAGCCCCCTGTGCAGGTCACGATTTCGAAGCTCATGCAGGAGGGTCAGGACCAGCCGGGTCCCGGTCATGCCCACCGGGTGGCCCAGGGCAATGGCGCCGCCGTTGACATTGAGGATTCCGGGATCGACTGCACCGACGGCACTGGTGCTGTTTAAGTTGGTTTGGGCAAATATTTTGGAGGCAAAGGCCTTCATGCATGCGATCACCTGGGCGGCAAAGGCCTCGTTGATCTCGACCAGCTCGATATCCTGCATTGAAAGCCCGGTCTGCCGGAAGAGCGCATGGGTGGCAAACACCGGGCCCAGACCCATGCGTCTGGGTTCACAACCGCTGTAGGTGTAGGCCCGCAGGTAGCCCAGCGGCTCAAGTCCCCGGGCCCGGGCCTCGCTTTCGCTCATGACAATCACAGCGGCGGCGGCATCGGTGACCTGGGAGGAGTTGCCCGCGGTGACCGTTCCGTTTCTCTTATCGAAAAACGGTTTCAGGCGGGCCAGTTTTTTCAGGGTCTGTCCTGCCCTGATTCCGTCATCGGCCTCAAGAAATCTGCCCCTGAAATCGTCATAGAGGATAT
>DRKH01000382.1 GCA_011051825.1 Desulfobulbus sp. | reverse complement strand
TGAAGATCAGATGAATGTCATGGTCAACGTCAAGGAAAAATCCACCGGCCAGTTCAGTATCGGTGCCGGATACAGCTCTTCCGAGTCCGTACTGTTCATGGGGGAAATTTCAGAGAACAACCTGATGGGCACCGGCAACCGACTCTCGCTGTCGGCAAACTTAAGTGGTGTCACCACCCGCTTCAACCTGAGTTACACCGATCCCCGGTTTCTTGATTCCCATGTATCGGCCGGTATTGACCTGTTCAACTGGCAGCGGCAGTATGACGACTACACCAAGGATTCCACCGGCGGTGGCCTGCGCTTCGGACAGCCGTTTTTTGGTAAATGGTATATCTATTACGGCTACTCAATCGACAACACTACCTTGAGCGATATCGCCGAATTCGCCTCCCAGACCATCAAGGACTCCCAGGATATCAAGATCACCAGCGCGGTCAATGCCCGGTTGATCAGGGATACCCGGAACAAACAATTCGTCCCGAATTCCGGTTCAAAAAATTCGTTCAGCATGCGCTATGCCGGTGGTTTTCTCGGCGGCGATGCCGAGTTTACCAAAGTTGAGGGATCCAGCAGCTGGTACTTTCCCATGTTCTGGAAATCGGTTTTTCATATCAAGGGCGCCATCGGCGAGGCCTTTACCAATGATGAGAAAAAACTTCCGGTTTATGAACGGTATTATCTTGGCGGCATGAACAGTATCCGCGGCTTTCCCTCTGCAGATATCAGTCCCGTTGACCCGGTTACCGGTGAAAAAGTCGGTGGTGACAAGATGTGGTATACAAATATTGCCGTCCAGCTCCCTCTGATGGAGGAAGCCGGGCTGTACGGAGAACTCTTTACGGATCTGGGTAACGTCTATGCCGTGGACGACAGCTGGGACTTCAGTAACTATAAACATACCGCCGGTGTCGGATTTCTCTGGATGTCACCCATGGGCCCGATTCGACTGGCCTGGGGTTTCAATCTGGACAAAAAAGACGGCGAAGATTCCTCCAACTGGGACTTCACCATGGGCGGAGCGTTCTAACCGCGTCCTGCCATGCAGTCGATACTGGAACGACTGCGGGGTGAGCGTCGTCTGCAGCTTGATGTTTCGGGGCTGGCGGGAAGCAGCGGAGCGCTGTTTCTCGCCAGAGCCGCCGACCGGCTGCAGAAAACCGTATGCTGCATTGTCCCCGCCGACGAACAGCTCGAGATCATTGCGCGGGACACCGCGCTCTTCACCTCGACACAGGTCCTGATCTATCCGAGTTTCGAGATACCCCCGTATACCGCCCTCGCCCCGGATCCCGCCACCACCGGGAACCGGCTCTCCACCCTCTACCAACTCCAGGAAAAGGCCCGGCCCTATATCGTCTTCACCTCGGCCGAAGCTGTCCTGCGACGGGTCCTGCCCAGACAGGTCCTGAACAACCACTGTGAACTGGTAATACGGGGAGAGGAAATTGATCGGGATCAGCTGATCAACTCACTGACCCGGGCCGGGTACCAGAACAGCGACATGGTTCGCCAGGTGGGCGACATGGCGATCCGTGGCGGTATCATTGATGTTTTCTGCCCATCTTCCGGCGAGAACCGACTCCCTCTCCGCCTGGACTTCTTCGGAGACACGGTTGAATCCATCCGCACATTTGATCCGGTCAGCCAGCGTTCAAAAGATGCCCTTGAAGAGGCCATTCTGCTCCCGGCCACCGATCTGCTCTTTCCCGCAGCATCCGAGGAAAAACAATGGCATGCATTCCTTGACAGGGATGCCGGCAAATATTCCTGGCCGGACGGGGAACGGAAGCATCTTCTCGATCAACTGACAGCGCACATTCCCTTTGCCGGCTGCGAATTCTTTCTCCCCCTGCTCTTTCAGCACCGCCACCGGTTGCAGACCTTTTTTGAGTATCTGGAGCCCGACACCCTGATGGTCACCCTGGATCCTGTCAGCTGCAGGCAGCAGGTGGAACTGATCCAGGAACGGATCTACACCAATTATACCGAGTCCGCACAGGCCGAAAAAGCGATCTTACCGCCCGAGCGTCTCTTTGTCTCCATGGACGAGCAGGAGGCATACCTCAAAACAGTCTCCCATGTCTCCCTCTGCCAGCTACCGGATCCGGACAGTCGGGCTGAATGCATAGAGGTGCACGGTGGCGACCACAGCCTGCTGGCCCAGGAGATTGAACTCCAGCGGAAAAAACGGGGTTTACTTGCCCCCCTGGCCGACCGCTTGATACGCTGGACCAAAAGAGAAGAGACCACGGTTATCGCCTGCAAATCGCCCCGCCAGGTTCAGCACATGGAGGAGATGCTGACCGGCTACCAGGTGGAGCCGCATCGATGCGAGAGCCCCGTGAACCCGGAGGCCCTTGGAACCGGCCTGGTCTACCTGGTCCAGTATCCGCTCAGCCGCGGCTTTGACCTGCAGGAACAACAGCTCCACGTTCTCTCCACCGCCGAACTCTTCGGCGAGAAACGACTACAGATCAACCGGCGGAAAAAGCAGAAACGTCAGGGCGAACCGGTCCAGCTTGAGACCCTGGTCCCCGGCGATATTGTTGTTCACCGCGACCACGGCCTGGGTGCCTTTTGCGGGCTCATCAACATGGAGCTGGCCGGACGCCGCAGTGATTTCATGCAAATCGAATTCCGGGGCGGAGACAAGCTCTATGTCCCGGTCGACCGGTTGCACTGGGTCAGCCGCTACCAGGGACTGAGCGACCAGCAGCCGCGCCTGGACCGACTGGGCTCCAGCCGCTGGCAGGCGACCAAGAAAAAGGTCACCGAAGCGGTCTGGAAGGTGGCCCATGAACTGCTTGATATTTATGCCCGCCGTGAGCTCCGCCGGGGCCATCAGTTTTCTGCCCCGGGTGAACTCTATCGACAGCTCGAAGAATCCTTTGCCTATGATGAAACCCCGGGTCAGGCAAAGGCAATTGAAGATGTCCTTGGCGACATGATGGGCGAGCAACCCATGGACCGCCTGATCTGCGGTGATGTCGGCTACGGCAAAACCGAAGTTGCCGTCCGGGCCGCCTTCAAGGCCATTGAAGATGGTTTCCAGGTGGCGGTCCTGGTCCCGACCACGGTCCTGGCCGAACAGCACGCGGCAACGTTTCAGGAACGTTTCCAGGGCTTTCCGGTAAAAGTCTCCTGTATTAACCGGTTCCGAACCACGGCCCAGCAACGTGAGATATGCTCAGGACTGGGTAACGGTACGGTTGATCTTGTTGTCGGCACCCACCGGTTGCTGTCCAAAGATATCAACTATGCAAAGCTGGGCCTGCTCATTGTCGACGAGGAGCACCGATTCGGAGTTTCCCATAAAGAAAAAATCAAAAAAATCAAGAGCTCCGTGGATGTCCTGACCCTGACCGCCACTCCGATTCCCCGAACCCTGCAGATGTCACTGCTCGGGATCCGGGATCTGTCGGTCATCTCCACCCCGCCGAGAAGGCGGCGCTCGGTCAAAACCTTTCTTGCCCGCCATGAGAATCTGGTCATCCGGGAGGCGGTGCTGCGGGAACTTCAGCGCGGCGGCCAGCTGTTTTTTGTCCACAACCGGGTCCGGTCCATTCACCGGGTGGCGGAAAACCTTGCCGAACTCGTACCCCATGCCCGGATAGGTATCGGCCATGGCCAGATGCCGGGCAGCCAGATAGAAGATGTCATGGTCCGCTTCATCAACCATGACCTGGACATCCTGGTCTGCACCACCATTATCGAATCCGGACTGGATATTGCCAATGCCAACACCATTATCATCAATCGGGCCGACCATCTCGGCCTGGCCGATATCTATCAGCTGCGGGGCCGGGTCGGCCGTTCTTCCAGACAATCCTACGCCTACCTGCTGGTTCCGTCTCTGGACAGCCTGACCGCTGATGCCAAAAAACGGCTGCGGGCACTTATGGACGCCTCGGAACTGGGTAGCGGATTCAAGCTGGCCATGAACGACCTCCAGATTCGAGGCGGCGGCAACCTGCTCGGCGTTTCCCAGTCCGGCCATATTGCGGCGGTGGGCTATGACCTCTACCTGGACCTTTTACAGTCAACGGTGGAAGATCTGAAAAAGAAAAAGCAGGACAGCACCTCTGAACCGGCAGTTGACCCGGAAATCAACCTGAAGATAACCGCCTTTCTGCCCGAAGATTATATCCTGGATACGGCCCAGCGTTACCATGTGTACCGCAGGCTTTCCCTGGCCGGCAACGACGAACCGGCAGTGCTTCTTGACCTGATGGACGAGCTGGAAGACCGCTACGGACGGCTGCCGGAGGAAACCCGAACCCTGTGCCGGATGATCGGCCTCAAACATCCGCTGCAGAAACTGGGAATCAGTAAACTTGAACAGGGCCCGGAAACGCTGATTTTTACCTTTACGGAACACTCGCCCGTTGATCCGGCCACATTGCTGACCTTTCTGGAGGCGGAAAACAAGAAGGCACGGAAGCAGCGAAAAAAATCAGCTGTTCGCCTGACACCGGATTATCGGCTCATTGTCCCGACCACTGGAGAAGAAAATCTTTTCAAAGAAATTGAGAATGTGTTAGTGTCCCTGTCTAAGGGTTAATGTGCCCAGACAATCAGACAGATACCCGGCATGTCCAGGCCGGGAAAACGGAACGACCGTGCGGGTAAGAAAATGAAAATCACCAGCGAACAACCTGAAAAAATCTTCCCGACCCTGAGCTGGGACGATATAGATACCGTTCTGCTTGATATGGACGGGACCTTGCTGGACAAACATTTTGATGATTATTTCTGGGAGCAGTATGTTCCCGAGCATTACAGCCTCAAACATGACATCCCGGTCGAACAGGCCAGAGAGAAGCTGCTCGCCCTCTACCGTGATGTGGAAGATACCCTGGACTGGACCGACCTCAACTACTGGTCCCACGAACTGGGGCTTGACATTCCGGAACTGAAAATGCGCATCAACCACCTGATAGGGGTACACCCTTACGTGGTCGAATTTCTCGAATTCTGCCTGAGCATGAGAAAAAAGCTCTATCTGATCACCAATGCCCATTCGGGCACCCTGTCCATCAAATTGGAAAAAACCTCCATCGGGCCCTGGTTTGACCGTATTGTCTGCGCCGAGGAAATCGGGGTGGCCAAGGAAACCATTGAATTCTGGCAGCGGCTGGAAGACGAACTGGGCTTTGACAAACGACGAACCCTGCTGGCCGATGACACGGAAAAAGTGCTGGCCGCCGCCGAGTCCTCCGGCCTGGGCCATCTCATCTTCGTGGCCAGACCATCCAGCCGCAAGCAGGTCTGCTATTCATCAAAATACCCCGCCATAGAATTCTTCAAAGAACTCATCCCCAGAACCGGAACCCTGATTACCGGCTGAAACACCCTGTTGTCTCTCGCTTTTCATTTCATAGGGAACAGGAAGTTTCCTGTACACCTCATTTTTATTCCTTTTCCCCAGGGTAACAACGGTTACGGTTAAAACAGAATCATCAACCTCATAGACCAGCCAAACACCACTTGAACGGTGTTTTATTGTATACAGCCCGGCATAATCACGCAGTTTATTTTTAGGGACATGGGAATTCTCAAGAACTGCCTGCAGGTTTTTACGCAGCTGGCTCTTAATGCTGTTGTCCAACGTGTCCCACTGTTTCCTGGCACTTGGAAGAAACTTGAGTTTATAGCTCATTAATGTCCACGTCTATGGCCAGATCACGCTCTTTATCAAGCCGTTCCATGGCAAGCCGCCCCAAGTGATGATCTTCCATGGCCTCTAAAATAGCCTCATAGGTATCAGCAGGAAGTATGTAGGCCGTGGGTCGATTGTTATTCAGGATAGCGACCGGGCGAGTTCCAGCCTCATTGATAACTGCGGTAGGATTCTTTTTAAGCTCTGTGATACTTACTGATAAATCCGCTAAAACGTTTTGCATGATAGCTCCTTATTATGGTCTTCATTATGGTTTTAATGAAGATCATGACGAGGTCATTGTCAAGACTCCTTAACCTTAAGAACCACCACCCAAACTAAACTATTCCTGATCACCTCCAGATTCTGTCGTAAACATCAGGAGATATATTGACCCTGTGAAATTAGAAATCCACAGGAGTCATATTAACTTGGCCTAAAATTCAGAGCCCTATATTATATTTTGTATGCGGGGTACGCGCAGGATCACAGGTAGCACCGTCGCTGCCCCAGTTTGCCGCCGGATGTGGAGTGAGCGGCAGGGAAAAGGATATCGTTGTTTCCAGAATTCTTAAAAAATCTTGAATATTCTGAGTTGTAAGTCTTATTTGTACCTGCCCCCTTTTATTCCCTTCACTTTTCCTTACGAATTGACGACATGTTCACTATATTCCGCTGCAAATTGACGACAGTAGCTTTCTTGATCCTTGAGCATGCCCGGAAACCATCATGGATATCCTGCAACGCCGCCTTACACCACGAATTGAGCATTCTCTGAAAACCGATCGGGTCCCCGCTCTCATGGGACCCAGGCAGGCGGGTAAAACCACGCTGGTCAGACACCTGTTGCAATGCGACAGGGAAATCAAATAAAACATTCATCCAAAAGATATCCGTCATCTGAAAAAATACGTACATGAGTCAGAGGACTCCTTGGGATCACTTCTCTATAACGGTTCACAGTGTAAGCGGCTGGAAAAGTACATCTGGGCTATGCCTGCCCCCTGGTTGTTTGCCTGAGAAAGGTAGCCCGCTCGCTTCCTGCCATTTATTCTGACCCCATTTATTTGATGCGAGTGTAATGAGATTGCTCACCCAGCCAGCTGACAGTGCGTTGCAGGAGGAACTTGCCGGGTAGGCTAATGCCGGAAATTTAATATATTTCCTGACTACCGGGAAATTACGAGTCTTTATTTTCAGATCACCTACCAATTATTGGGCCTGCCACAGGCCCTCTCTTAAAAATTTTCCCATTTCATAAAATAGGTAATTCTACCTATATGAAAAAAATCACCGCTGTGATTCAATGAATTAAAATTAACCTGCGAAAAAATATTCAGGGGGTCACACGCCATTTAAAGGCTACACGACCTAGTGGACTACAAAGTGGTCGCCGGTGATTTTTTTCGATATAATATGAAGGAAGAATGATGGACGAAGAGCAGAAACAAAAAAAAATGAGGGCATTTCCATATGTCGTAGGTGGTTTATCATTTATTCCATTGGTCGGAGTTCTTTTCGGCATCGTTGCAATAGCATGGGGACTCCTCACAAAGAAACGGGGTGGAAAGAAATTAGCTATTATTGGAACTTGCGGTATAGCCTTTACAGTAATCCTGTATTCTTCTTTGTTCTATTTCGGGTTTGTAAAACGAGGTGGGATTTATGATGACTTGAGAGCTCAACTCGCTGAATCCACACTTGTTCAAGTGGTACAAGCCATAGAGTTTTATAAAATACAGAATGGAAATTACCCTGACTCATTAAAAATTCTTAAAGATTCACTGCCTGAAAATTCAATGCTCTTTGTACATGATGCAACCGATGTCAAAATGGGTAGTGAATCGCGATATTACCACTATGAACTAATTGGTGAAAATCATTACTATCTGCTGGGCGTTGGCCCTGACGGTCTGGCATTCACCCCAGATGATATTTTACCTAAAATACAGCCAGGACAGAGTAGCAAGATTGGCTTATTAATTAAACAGTCAAACAACTTGTAATTACCACTTGCAGTCCCGGAGTATACTGCGCGGTGGAAAGAATTGAATTGCCATCCACAAAATTTGCAGACATTATGCTGTGATAATACTGTTGTAGATACCTCGCCAAATGCAAACATCTTGAGCAACCCTGATCTTCCGACCTAGTTCCCGAAACAGGAGGCAAGATAATTGAAAGACAAACCGCGTAAGCCATGGATTGCAGCTTTACTAACTTTTTTTGCTGTGGGACTGGGACATCTGTATTTTGGTGAAATAAAAAAGGGTATAATCCTTTTTGTTATTGCTCAATTGTTCTTGATAATAGGCTTTGCGTCCTTCCTTGTTTACGCTCCAATCGGATTCATAATGGTAGCTATTACAGGCCTATCCTATTTTATTTTTTGCATAGTTGACGCCATAAAGGGAGCCAAAGAACATAACGTTTCGTATCCTTTGAAAAAAATTAACAGATGGTATGTTTACCTTGGTTACTGGCTTGTCACCTCAGTCATAATACAACCATTTGTCGAAATGACGGTTAAAAACAATATTGCCCAAGCCTACAAAATTCCTTCTGGGGCAATGTTGGAAACTCTTCTTAGTGGTGACCATATCATTGCAAATAAGTTCATTTATAAAATATCAGAACCAAAGAAGGGTGACATTGTCATTTTTCCTTTTCCCAAAGAACCTACTAAAGATTACATAAAACGAATTGTCGCAACAGCCGGTGAGACCATAGAGTTGAGAGATAAAGAATTAATTATTAATGGAATCCCTCTTCAAGAATCTTATGCATACCATTTTGATCCAAGAATAATTCCCCGAGACATGGGGCCAAGAGATAATTTTGGTCCGGTAATCATTCCGGAAGGAAAAGTCTTTGTCATGGGTGATAACCGAGACAACAGCTATGACAGCAGATTTTGGGGATTTCTAGAGGAATCCTCGATAAGAGGAAAAGCTGTTAATATTTACTGGTCATGGGATAAAGATGATTCTAATGTTCGATGGAAACGTATCGGTACTATTATCGAATAAAAAGTAAAAGGGCTCAAATAAGATTTCTGCAGTTATCAACAAACACTCCATACAATCTCTGCCGGCAGGATGGATCTTTCCGCTGGAAAAACTCGCTGGTCTGGCCTTGAGTTTTTTTGGGGCAGCCCTTTTTCTCAACTGACCAGGTCCTGCCCCAAAAATTATTTTTTTCTGTTGGTTGTGACGGTTTCGGTGAGCCTTTCCGGGACAAAATGATACACGGTTTTGCCGAGTTGCAGGGATTGATACCGGGCCGGGACAGGACGGGCCTTCACTGTTTTGAGCTGCTCCACCAGCTCTTTCTGTTTTTCGGAATATGTTGAGCCGCCAAGAACACCTTGTTTCCGCCAGTTACCGTTGTCATCTCTGGCAAAGAGGACCATCTGGTGCAGGTAATTCGTTGTATCGACGAGAATCAGCTCTTTCTGGTTGTCCTGGTCAAGATCAACGGGATAAAGGACACATGGCTGTGTCTGACACTGTTCTTGTTCAATTGCCCCGGCAAGCCCCTGCAGTGAGATATTGTCGTCTCCAAGCAGGGTGATTTTCGGCGGGACAAAATGTTGATTTTTTCTCTGTTGCTCTTTCCAGCTGTAATAGTTGTCTGCCCTGTTGACCGCCGCCAGTTGGCCGGCAATTTTTTTCAATAACGGTGTATCCGCGGGCAGGTCTGCAAGTTTCTGCAGGGCTTTTTCTCCGGGAATGCCGAATTGAAATTTCAGGGCGCCAAAATCAAACTTCTCAGGCTTGATCCTGCCGGAGAAAAGACGGTGCAGCTGATAGCGGGTGCTTATGGCAACCGGGTTGATCAATGGGCTGTGGACCAGGATAATACAGAGGCAGACGAGCAGAGCGATGGCGGTGTTCGCTGGTCGGATTGCCCCCATCCAGGGTTTGTTCCTTCGGAAGACGGCAAATGCATAGGCAAAACTGTAGCTGCAGGCAATGCCGAGCAGGAGCACAAGATAAATCCGTTTAGGCGACAGGCCGTACTGGTTGATTCGGAGCCAGGTGGAGTAAGCGCCAAGAAGCGCGAAAACAGGCATCAGGAGCATGGCCATTTCGATGAGACGCAGGAGCGGGGCCGGATAGCGGACTTGATTGCCGCCGTCCTGAAAAATGCCGTTGAGCAAGACAATGTTTGCGCCAATCAGGCAGAGCAGTATTGGAGTGGAATAGCCTGTATTCCAGACAGGCCTGAGACCGGTAAAGGGCAGGCTGGCGCCGAAAAGCAGGGTAATCAGGGCCAGGAGCGGCATGAGCCATCCGCACAGGGAGAGAACAATCCGGCGCAGAGCAGTAATTATCCGGTCATGGGTAAGGCCGATGCGTATTCCAAGAGCAAAGACGACCGGTAAACTGAGCCAGGCAAAAGTTGCGTTGAAGAAAATATCATTGAACAGGGTTATGCCGACCATTTTGAAGAGCATAACCCAGAGGACAATAAGGAGCCAGTAGGCGCCGGTCAGCAGGACAGCCACCAGCAGCACAAAAAAATTGTCCCAACTGTGACGGAAAAGATCGGTGTAGCGGTAGCGGCCATGTTCTCTGTCCGGCCATGACTGGACAAAGGGAAGCATAGAATAGAGCAGTAGTGTCCCCCCCAGTATGGAACTGACCGTGACCACACCCTTCCAGCTGTTGGGGTGGGTTGTGGTGTCGGGAAGCTGCAGAATATACCATAACGCGAGCAGGGCAAACAGGCCGCCGATACCAAGAGCGGCCGGGAGACTTCCGTGCCTTCTCTGTTCACTTACACTCATCTGCAGGATAAAGCAGAATATGACTATACCGATTATTGCGGCCGGAAGAAGTGCCGTCTGAAACTGATTGGACCGGGGCCAGTACTCTAGAGCCAGCCGGCAGGCCAGCCCCTGAATAAATCCGGACAGGATAAAAACGGTCACATTTGATCTTACCGGCTGATCTGTTGTAGTATCATACATAACATTCTCTCCAACAGTTAACAGGGAGGCTGCCGGTCAGATAGAGCCTCGTTTCCATGCTGTTCCGGTGAGGATATTTATTTGTTTTTTCTGGGTCTGATTGTCCCTTGTCATGTGGGTAAAACACGTTTGGTCTCCGGCAATTTTTATTGGGGACGGCCTCTTCAACTACTTGGTATACTTTCAGGGAAATCTTCTATGTTTTTACCGCAAACAGGGCAATGGACCACTGCTGTTTTTCCAGAGACAGTCTGGTCGGTCGACTACAATAACGGTTTTTTAAGTCGTGTGCTCCTTCTTTTTGCTGCTGTTTCCGGGATCTATCTGCTGACAATTTTTCTGGCAGCCCGATTTGCATCTTTGCGCCGCAAATCCCTTGGCACAGGGTTGCTCTCTGCCTATATCATAACAGTTGTATTGATCTGTTTTTCCGTTGCCGCTTCGGCAAATGGGGCGGTGTACAGACCTCTATTTCAGGTTATTGCTCTTTTTCTTTTCCATGCAGGGATTATCATTTCTCTTGCCGGCGGTTGGCTTGTCTATGTCCGGGAGGCTGAAGATCCTGCGCCGCTTTATGCCCACGTCAGAGGGTATTACTGGTTTTCACTACTAACAGCACCACTGCTCTGGCTGGTAATTTTTCTGCAGGTGCCCGTGGTCGCAATTAGGACGCACACCATTTTCTGGGGACCGGTTACCCTTGCTCTGCTTTGTTATTTTGTTCTGGAGTGGCTGATGGCCGAATATGGTCACCATTTGTGCGCGATGGCGGTTCCTCCTGAAACTCTTTCTGAACACCAGACAAAGTGTTTTCGGATGCTCAAGGAATTTGTTGCCGCCCGAGGTAAATATCCACTCATTCTCCTGGGGACGGGATTTCGTAACGCACTGGCCCTGTATCCGCAAATGTGCATTATGGTGGGACTGGATTTACTGTCTCATCTCTCCGAAAAAGAGATTCAGGCGGTTCTGCTCCATGAAATCGGCCATCTCAGGGATAAAAGATATGTTCCCTGTCGCCACAGACTCGTCCAGGTTCTTCCCTTTCTCATGGTGGCCTGGGTCGTGCCGGCACAGGCTGACCTGTTTGCCAATCCGTTGGTGAGTTTTGGAGTGTTGATTTTTGGGCTTGTGGGATTTTCGACGGTATTTAAACGACTGCGCCTGAAAGGGGAATTTGTTGCCGATGCTTTTGTCAAGAATTCAGCCCCTGACCTGTATCCCTGCCTGCTCTCCGGCATAAAACGTATCACCCGGCTCAACGGAACAGACCAGGATTTCTGCAAAAAACATGATCACGGTCATCTTGACCTGGATGAGCGCCGGGAGATGGTGGAAAATGGAAAGTTCTCCATCAAGAGAAAACGGGTGCGCCGGTTTATTCTCACCCTGGTGCCCTTTATGGTGTTAGGAGTACTGTTTCAAATTGGCTGGTCAACCCTGTTCCCCTCTGCGGTCAGCCAGTGGAAGACCCTGCATAAGCGTTATCACCAGCAGTATAATAACCATAACTATAAACAGGCCGCGCAGACCATCCACCAGAGTCTTGATCTGTCGCTGCAGAAAATTGGTGAGATTGATCATCATACCTATATCAGCCTGAAAGATCTTGCCCAATGCGCGTTCAGGCAAAACAATGTTGCCCAGGCTGAACAATATATCCTTCGAGCCGGAAGAATCGGCAGGGAACTGTACGGCGCCGACAACCTCCATCGCATGGCGGAATGGCGCCTGCTTGCCGCAATTCGATTGCATCAGCACCGGAAAGATGAAGCGCGACGTATTTACACATCACTGGAATCCCTGCAACAGCAGGCAGGGGACAGCGCGTACAATCACAGTCGAACACTGTACAGTCTGGCCGCGCTTGCCGGCAGCAATGACGAAAAAATTGGATACTATCAAAAAATTGTCCATCTTTACCGGCAGAGCCCTCCTGATGCTACCCCTTCAGAAGACATTTTTTCTCTGCTTGCCGGAATGTATATGGAAGCTGCCCTTCCTGATAGGGCAGAGGACCTGCTTACGGAAGCGGTTAGACTTATCAGGGAGAAAAAAGGCGCGGCCGGAAATGAGTACGGCAATGCCCTCTATGAACTGGCCACCCTGCTGCGTGATCTGAAAAAATACCACGAGGCGAAAAAAGTCTACACAGAATGTATGAATATGGGGCCTGAGATTGAGGAGTATATTCCTATCGGCTGCCGCTATGGTCTTGCTGAAAGTTATCGACTGCAAAATATGCCGGATAAGGCGGAGCACGAATTGCGACAAGCCCTGCATCTGGAAGAAAATCTCTATGGCAGGGATTCTTTCAAACTTGCGTACGGTCTAAAAGAACTGGCAGCCGTAATGAAAAAACAGGGCAATCAGGAATTGGCAGACCAATACCTGCAACGGGCATTGCAGCTTGAGAAAACCAAGTGACCCAAGACCGGATCGCCGTGAATTTCTATGATTACACCAATCATCTACTGACACCCAGGCAAATGGTTATAGACATAATGGCTCTTTCCGCTGGATACATTCCCCGGTCCGGCCTTGAGCCTTTTACGAGCAGCTCTTTCACTCCATTAACCCTGTCCCATCTTGACAGACGCCGGCATGAACCTTATCCATCCAGAAGGATCATTTCCCTCAGATGCACCGATCAAACACTCCGGGAGCGTAGAAGATGAAGGACTCAACAACACTGGAAGAATTGGTGACCAGGGCCAGAAAGGCCCAACAGGAACTGGAACAGGAGCTTGACCTACTGCTCAAAGAAAAGCGCAGCAAATTCCAGTATCAGGTCAGGCGCGGGCGCATTATTTTTGAACGTCAGATACGTCGTCTGCACAAAAGGCAGCGGCCAGGCCTTTGGCAATATATTCGCAACGCGCCCATTGCAACCATTGCCTCTGCCCCGATAATCTGCGGCATGATCCTTCCGTTGGTCTTCCTTGACCTGACCATCACCCTGTACCAGCAGATCTGTTTTCGAATTTATGCCATCCCAATGGTCCGAAGAAGCGACTATCTTACCATTGACCGGCACTACCTGCTGCCCTACCTGAACCTGATTGAAAAGGTCAACTGTGTGTATATTTCGGCTACGGCAACGGTCTGGTCGAATATGCCCGCGAGGTTATCGGCCGTACCGAAAAATACCGGTGCCCGATCAAACACGCCCGGCGCAGAAGGAATCCACACCAACATGTGAGAAAATTCTTTGACTATGGCGGTGCCGAATCCTGGAAGGAAAAGCTGCCGGAGATTTGGCGGGACTGGAATAAAAAAGAATGAAAGAACAAAAAGAACCGGGAAGCACTGGTCGGCCTCCTCGGTTCTTGCAAGACAGGATCAGGTGGACAGGCCCAGGCCCAGGCCTTTGCGTTTTGTCGTGATCCGCTCATCAATAAGCGCGGCCGCCTTAAATGGGTCAGGCTCGATAACGAAACAGGCGCCGATCAGACCATCAAAACCGGACAGGGACAGGTCGGTGACATCTTGGAACCGGTGATATTGGACGGATGCCCTAGGTGGGTATAAATTCCCGTAGCCACGGCATAGGTGCCGATGGCGACTGCTTTTTCCGAATACCATTCCGGCGAGAAGGCGGCCACCGGTGGATCGACGATATCCACCCCGAGTTCACCCGCCAGCAAAGCGCAGAGTTGCAGAATGCGGGCATTATCCACGCAACTGCCCATGTGAATGACCGGCGGAATACCCAGTGCGCCGCATATTTCCTGCAGGCCCGGCCTGGCTGATGCCTCGGGCACCAGCAACCCAGCCTTGCCGGCGGCCGTGGTCACGCAGCCGGTGGCAATCACCAGAATATCTTTCTTGATCAATTCTTTTGCCGAATAAATAGGAATAAATAGAATAAATAGGGTCAGAGAATAAATAGAGAATAAATAGGGTCAGAGTAAAATTAAATGTAAAAAGAAATAGTGATCTACATATACCCATGTTTTTAATTTTACTCTGACCCCATTTACCCTGCCATTTACCATGAACGAACAACCAAATCAAACATGCAACTGCACACAGAATATAAGGAAACCATTGGCAATATCAAGCACTCCGAAGACGTGTAAGGTTAACCTTCTTCCTGACTTCACGAACCATACACCTACACAATATTTAGTTCTATCCGCTTACCTACTGCCTCTGCAAATCGCTCAATAGTAGACAACCGGATATCTTCGGCGTGGTTTTCAATCCGTGAAATGGCCGACTTTTTAGTGGACAGTTTCTG
>DRKH01000381.1 GCA_011051825.1 Desulfobulbus sp. | reverse complement strand
GGCGTGTCGTCAGTAAAAACGTATTTCGTCTGGATAAGATGACCGGAAAAACGAAGCCGGTTGATTTCAAGGACACCAAACCAGGTGGTGAGATAGCGGAGTAAACCGGCACGGCTGTGGCCGGGAGAATTTGAAGTTGATCGTAAGTGTTCAGGGGCATCGCCCGGAGTCTCGCAGGCTCGCTTACCCGGAGTCTCGCAGGCTCGCTTACCTGCGGTCAGTCGCGCCTGCACGAATCTACGGCACCCCTGGTACCCGCACAACTGAGAATAGTTATTTTATCCTTGACAGAGAAAATTTTTCTCAATATAAGACCATAATCATCTTATATGTCTTTTTTTAGCTCAACTACTGGTTTTACAAAGGAGTTACGCATGATTGCCTACTGGATTCAAACCGCAACCCACGGCCAATTACAGGAGCTCTGGTGGTTTCTCTGCTCCGTGGTTGGTTCCCTGTTTCTTTTTCTTACCTTTGTCCAGGGGGGCCAGACCCTGCTCTGGCAGGTAGCAAAAACGGACACCGAGAAGTCGCTGGTTATTAACTCCCTGGGCCGGAAATGGGAACTCACCTTTACAACCCTGGTCCTCTTCGGCGGTGCTTTGTTTGCCGCCTTTCCCAAATTTTACGCGACTTCATTTGGTGGAGCGTACTGGGTATGGATCTTGATTTTATTTACCTTTATTATTCAGGCGGTCAGTTATGAGTATCGAACCAAGCCGAGGAATATCCTTGGCTCCAAGGTTTTTGAGGCCTTTCTCCTGATTAATGGCTCGGTGGGGATTCTGCTTATCGGCGCTGCTGTCGGTACCTTTTTCACCGGCTCCAATTTTACCCTGACCAGCTACAATTTTGTCACCTGGACAAGCTCTCTGCGGGGGCTTGAGGCGGCATTTTCTCTCTTTAATCTTTCAGTCGGTTTATTTTTGGTCTTTAACGCCCGCGCATTGGGCGCCATGTACCTGGTCAATAATATCGACTTCAGCCAAAACGACGAACTGGAAGTGCGGCTACGGGCGGCAGCCTATAAAAATTTTATCTACAGCCTCCCGTTTCTGGGCTGGTTCGTTCTTCAGGTGCTGCCCATGGACGGCTACGGTATCGGTCAAAACGGAGAGATCATCCGCGTCACCTGGAAATATCTCCTTAATCTGGTGCAGGTGCCCGGGCTTGCCGTTTCCCTGCTCATCGGTCTGATTCTTTTGGTGACCGGTGTCATGGTGACTGCCAAGACCAAGGCAACATGCGGGATCTGGTCCTCCGGCCTGGGAACTGTCCTTGTCGGGCTGGCGATTTTTGGAATGGCGGGCTTCAATAATACGGCCTTCTATCCCTCCAAGGTTGATTTGCAGTCCAGTCTGACCATATATAATGCCTCAAGCAGCCTCTATACTCTTCAGGTTATGACCTGGGTTGCCCTGTTTATTCCCGTTGTCCTGGCTTACGTGGCCTATGTATGGTGGGCAATGGATCGTAGAAAAACAGGGATCGAGGATATACAGGGAGCGGACAGCGCCGGATCCTATTGAGAGTACCCATTAACGGTGATTCCGGAAATTATGTCATATCAACAATATTTATTTCTTTGCTTTTCTGCACAGTATGCGATTGACCCGGGCAGCTGAATATGCCATCCGCTGCATGGTCTATCTGGCCAGACAGGGCCGGGGGGTTGTAACCAGCCGCCAGGAAATAGCCCGGCGGGCTGAGATACCCGGACATTTTCTGGCCAAAATCGCTCAGGATCTGGCAAAGGCGGGTTTTATCGAGATCAAGCAGGGGGCACGGGGCGGTTTTGTTCTGCTTGAGGAGCCCCGGGATATCTCCCTGCTCGACGTTGTCGAAACCATGATTGGTGAGATTTATCTCAATGACTGTGTGGCCCGGCCATCTTCCTGTAATGTGACCTATAGCTGTGCGGTGCACCGGGTCTGGATGGATGCCCGTGATCAATTGCGGGAAACTCTGAGGCAGGTCCACTTTGAGCAACTGATGAAAGAAGAGTCCTGTGTCCCGATTTTTCAGGCCGGTGATCCGGCTGCAGTGCAATCTCTTGAGTCGGAGAAGACGGGCCGATCGAAAAAACAACACTAGCAGGCAGTTATGGAACAGGTACTACAAAAACAGTCCAATGCGGCCATTCGTGTTTTTCGCTTTTATGTTGAGGGGTTCCGCCGGATGACGCTGGGTAGAACCCTGTGGAAGGTAATTGTTATTAAACTGATCATCATGTTTGGTGTCTTGAAGCTCTTTTTTTTCCATGATTTTCTTGGAACAAAGTTTTCAACGGATGAACAACGGGCGAATTATGTGCTCAGTGAGCTGACCAGACCCGTGCAGAATTATACACAAGGAGGAGAAGGAGAATGATTGAAAATTTTGACCTGACCATGGTCAACTGGGCCCGGGCCCAGTTTGCCCTGACAGCCCTGTATCATTGGATTTTCGTGCCCCTTACCTTGGGGATCACCTGGATTATCGCCTTCTACCATACCATCTATGTGAAGACCGGCAGCCGGGAATGGAAAAATCTGACCAAATTCTGGATGAAGCTGTTTGGTATTAACTTTGCCATTGGTGTGGCCACCGGTATTATTCTGGAGTTTGAGTTCGGCACCAACTGGTCCAACTATTCCTGGATGGTCGGTGATGTTTTCGGTGCGCCGCTGGCCATTGAAGGTATTTTTGCCTTCTTTTTAGAGGCGACCTTTTTTGCGGTCATGTTTTTTGGCTGGAACCGTGTTTCTAAAAGATTTCACCTCTTCTCCACCTGGATGGTCGCGGTCGGTTCCAACATGTCGGCGATCTGGATTCTGATCGCCAATGCCTGGATGCAGAATCCCGTGGGTCAGGCCTTTAATCCGGACACGGCCCGTTTTGAAATGAAGAACTTCAGCGAAGTCGTCTTCAACCCGATAGCGGTGTCTAAATTTACCCACACCACCAGCGCGTCCATGCTCTTTGCCGCCCTGTTCATCCTTTCAATTTCATCCTTTTACCTGCTCAAGGGGCGGCACATTAAAATGGCCAGGCGTTCCATTCTTGTGGCCGCTGTTTTCGGCCTGCTGGCCTCCATCTTTGTCGGCTTTACCGGTGATGAGGCCGCCTATGAAGTGGCCCAGCACCAGCCCATGAAACTTGCTGCCGTTGAGGCGTTGTACAAGGGTGAAAACAATGCCGGAATCGTCGCTCTGGGCATGGTGAATACCGACAAAAAAGTCGGGGATGACCAGGACGGGCTGAGCTTTGCAATCCGTGTTCCCGGGCTGCTTTCTCTGCTGGCCAACCGTTCACTGGGTTCCTTTGTTCCGGGTATTGAAGATCTGGTCTACGGCAATCCGCAACAGGGCATCGTGGGTGCAACTGAGAAGATTGCAAAGGGAAAGGTTGCCCTGGCCGAGCTGGATAAATACAAAAAGGCCAACAGTGCCGGCGATACGGTTGCTGCCGCAGCCGCTCTTTCGCTTTTTGATCAAAACAAGGGGTACCTGGGGTATGGATTTCTGGAGAAACCCGAAGATGCAGTGCCGCCGGTCGCCATGTCGTTTACCTCTTTTCGGATCATGGTTGGGCTGGGAACCCTGTTTCCGCTGGTTTTCCTGGCGTTTCTTTACTTCTCCTTCAAGGGGACGCTCCAGCAGCAGCGTTGGTTGCTCGGTGGAGGAACGATCTTGTTTTTTCTGGGCCTCATTGCCCACTGGGCAGGCTGGATTGTTGCCGAGGTCGGTCGTCAGCCCTGGGCAATCCAGGGCCTGCTGCCGGTCACCGTGGCCCGATCCAACCTGACCACCGGTACCGTTCAGACCACCTTTTTCATGTTTCTGATCCTGTTCACTGTTCTGCTCATTGCCGAGATCAGCATCATGCTCAAGCAGATCAGCATTGGTCCGGTGGAAAGCTGAGCCGGCAGCAATGGATGATTGAAATTTTTCCCTGCAGTTTTCTTAGAGACTGCAGGGGAAAGACCCGCCCCGGGGCGGTTGTCTCGACGGGACTGAAAATAGAATTTACGGAGAAAATATATGACTGCTTTTTTACTGTTATCCTGGGTGGCCCTGATCGTTGTTTCGTATAAGGCCTCGCTGATTATCCTGAAAAAGATTGACCTGTTGTAGAATTCACGCCTCCTGCCCGGGCGACTGGTTTATCCTCCTCTCTACCGGTCGTCCGGTTTT
>DRKH01000380.1 GCA_011051825.1 Desulfobulbus sp. | reverse complement strand
CTGTATATCCTGCGGCCTTTCAGTATTTTTTTTACTTTTACGGTTGTGGTCCGAAAAGTAGTGATTGAGCAGGGGCGGTAGCAGGAGAAAGGTGCCGAGCAGCGAATAGCCGATCCCGGTAAACGAGGTCACCCCGATGCTGCGCAGCAGGGAGTGATCGGCAAAGCAGAGCACCCCGAACCCGATCAGGGTGGAAGACCCGGCCAGAAATACACTGCTGCGCACCAGGGTATAGGAGGGATGGGCAATGTCCCGGTATCGCTGATGAGCGCGTACACAAAAGATGGAGTAGTCGATTCCCATGCCGAGGATGATAATCGAGAGCATGAGGGCGGGAATATCCAGCGGATGACCGATCAGTTTCAGGGTGCCAAGGGTGCAGATATAGGCAAAGGTGACCGGGGTCAGGGTCAGCAGCGTAAGCGGCAGGTTGAGATAAAAGAAAAAAAGCAGCAGGACCAGGCCGCCGCTGATAATCAGGAACATTTTGATAAAGGTGGAGAACAGGATATCGGCCAGCCGTTGAGAAAAATAGGAGCCGTCAAAAATCTTGCCGTCTTTGCTGTAGCGGTCAAAAAAAACGTCGGCCTGATAATTCGGACCGGGAATAAGGGTGGTGAACTGAATCAGGCCGGAATTTTGTGTATTTTTGATGTTTTTTGAATCTTTGGAAATGGCCAGCAGGCTGAAGTATTTTTCATCAATTGGAGTGGGCCGGGCGCTGTATTTCGGATCAAGCAACGATAGAAAACCGGCAAAGGCATCTGCAGTAAAACCAAGTTCTGTTCCGGCTGAAATCAGGTTTTTTCGTAATTTTCGTACCCTTTGCTCATTCCAGAATGCATGCCAGCCGGCCAGGTTTTTTTCACTTTTCTCTGGGCCCGGAAAGAGCATGGATGCGACAAAGCCCCCCTGCAAAATGTTTTTTTGAATGTCCTGTTCAACTTTGGCCAGGATTCGGTCATTTTTCTGCTCAAGCGCTGTTATGGAGTTGCCGGAACTCATCAGAAATATTCGGTTGCCGATATTTCCCCAGACTTCGGTGAACAGTGCATCCGCCTGCAGGGTCTTCTCGGTTACCGTATTCATGCTGTTCAGGCTGACATGAAACACCGGGGTGGCGAAAAAAAGGAGGCCGAGTGCCAGTAGACCGGCTGCAACAGCTCCTGGCTTGCCGGTGCTGTACAGGCCGTCGACAATACGGCGTAATGGCAGGGGCCGCCTGCTGCCCGGCGGCATGGTCGGAAAAATACGCGGAAAAACAGAGTGGACAAAGAGAAAGGAAAAGAAGATGCCCAGGGCGGCGAACTGGCCCAGCTCGGTGAAGATGGGGAATCCGCTCAACCCGAGAATAAGAAAGGCGCCGATGGTGGTAATCACGGCCATAATGCCGATGGCACGAACTTCAACCGAGGCCTCCTTCCCTCTGGTCTGGTGGGGACGGTCAAGAAACAACAGGTAGGCAATGCCGTGGTCCACGGTTATCGAAATAATGGCCCCGCCAAAACCGAGAACCATGATGGAAATGCTGGAATGGAACAGGGAATAAGTGAAAAGGGCGGCAGAGGTGCCGGCCACGGCGGGGACAAGAGATAAAAGACCGATCAGGGGCCGGGGAAAGGAGATGAGCAGCAGCAACCCGATGCCGACGGTTGCCAGCACCAGGGCCAGCTGTACATCATGGCGGATGATCTGTTCATTGTCAAGTGCTGCCCGATATGCCCCCACCGGGGTCAGGGTCACCTGCAGCCCCCGGGTCTTGTATTTCTCGGCAAGCCGGGCCCCGGTTGTCGTGATCAGCTCTGAAATTTTGCGGGCGGATGCAGTGTCGGTACCGCTTTTCAGCGGCCGGGCGGTAACCAGGAGATGACGTCCGTCTGCAGACAGCAGGTGCCCCTTGTAGAACCTGGAGTCCAGGGTCGGGGCCAGCGGCGCCATTTTTGCCAGCACCAGATCTTTTAAGCCAAGGGGGTCCAGGCCAATGAACCGGGCCTGGCCGATTCCCTCCATGCTGCTTAACCGGGCGTACATGTCCCGGAGTCGTTTTTGAATCTTGTTTTTTTCAAGGCGGGGTGCAATGGTTTCCAGATCCTGTTGGGACAGTAACAGGGGCAGGTTTTGGGCCGCATACAGGGCAAGTTCCGGAATCAGGTCACCGACGGCATCAATGCCGACCTGGGTGAACAGACCGCTTTGTTTCATCTTCTGCTCAAGAAAAACACCGCATTCGACCAGCGTGTCCGGGTCCTCCCTATCCAGCATGATATCGACGGCAACCTGATCGTGGATGGGGTGATGTTCAAAAATGTCAAGCCCGTCCTGGATGACTTTTTCCCCGGTCGGCAGGGAGCGAACCACGTCGGTATCGATGTCAAGTCGCAAGAGTCCAATGGCTGTGCCGGCGATGACCAGGAGAGCGACTATGAAGAGGAGGCGATAGTTTATCATTTTTCCATGTTACCATACTCCGAAAACCAGGGCACCAAGGCCAAGGAACAGGATCAGGTTGAGCGTGAGCAGCACTACCTTATGATTTTGATACAACTCGTTGGCCCTTTGAATAAACGGCAGCCCCCCGAACAAACGCCGCATTCGATCAATAACCACTGTCTGGTTGTCCGTTCCGGCCCGGCCTTGAAATGCGCACATGGGGTAGAGCGCATAATAATGGCTCCGGCTGCGTCGGAGCAGTTCATCAAAGGGAATACCGCTCCAGTTTTCCCGGGCAAGACGTTTGGCAAAAGGTCGGTTCAAGGCATATCCATGGGCCAGGCAGCGGTATTGGATCCGAACCAGTGAGCTGTTTTCCGT
>DRKH01000379.1 GCA_011051825.1 Desulfobulbus sp. | reverse complement strand
GGCCTGTGAACTATAGTGATTCCTATGTGAATCAGGCCTGACCGTGCAGAGAGGTAGATAGATAAGCGCAGACTTCGAGCGCAGACTTCGAGCGTAGACTCCGTGGGGTGCTCCTGAACAGTTACGCTGGAACAAAAGATGGGCACCATTCATTGGACAAATCTTCCAGAACATGTTTTTTCCGTACCCTGCTGCATGACCAGACTATTGCATCAGGCATGCCACTTTATCCTCACTGTCCAATGGGCTATAACAGTATAAAATGTCTTGTAATTACAAGATGGCCCAGGCCAGCGGTCGTCCTTTGAAGCAGACAACACATGCCTAAAAAGAAGACAGTTACCCAACAGGGAAAGGTCGACTGTCTCAAAACTGGACAGCGGGAAAAAAGTCCGGGGGGACTGCAGTAGAACAAACAAGGCGGGGTGGCTATGCCGACTTACGACTGAACAGGTCGGCCTGTCCCGGATACAAGTCATCCGGGTGCAAAATAAAAAGGGCAGGGCCGATTCCGACCCTGCCCAGATGGAAGAATAGTTTTTTTAGGCGTTAGCTGGAGTCAGGTTACCATCTTCCGCCGCCACCGCCTTCGGAGCCGCCGGAATTTCCATGTCCCCCGGAGGCGCCCCCGCTACCATGGCCGCCGGAACCGGAATTCCCGGCACCACCATGACCGCCGGAACCGCCTTGACTGCCGCCTGAACCGGAATTCCCGGCACCACCATGACCACCGGAACCGCCTTGACTGCCACCGGAACCGGAATTCCCGGAACCACCATGACCGCCGGAATTCCCGCCATTCCCTGAGTTGCCGGGAGAGCCATCGGTTCCAGCCGCACCATGGCCACTGCCATTACTCGAACCACCGGTATGACCGGATCCACCATTGCCTGCAGCTCCACCGGAACTGCCGCCGCCATGGTTACCGGATGCGCTGCCGCTACTCATGGAACTTTCCGAGCCACCACCATGCCCCAGTCCACCGGCACCGGCCATGCCGCCGGAGGAGTGGTCATTGCCTGCTTCTCTCCCCTGCCGGCCCCGGGAACGTCCTTCAGAAAATCCGGTTCCCGAATCATGGATACCGGCCTGAACACCTACGCCATGCCCCTTCGACCACCCGGACTCCATATTTCTTGCGGTAGCCTCACTGAGTTCCTCCGGATCTATTCCACCCATACCCGGCTCAGCCGCAGCCCCGGCATAATGATTCTGTTTTCCTTTGGTGTGGCCCAAACCGAGCATCCCCGGATGCACACCGAGTTCCCGTGAAATCTCTCCCCAGCCCATGCCGGAATCACGCATGGAGGCGATATCGTCTTCTATAACCCCGGTGACTTCCGCCAGCGATTCCATATAGCCCTCTTCAGCCGCCGTCAACGCCGCCCTGGCTGCTTCCATGGCCTGCGGGTCATTAGTCTGTACAGCTTGATCCAGGGCATCCTGTGCGGTTTCGACATCCTGCAGGGCCTCTTGTACCGCCGTATTCTCGGTGGCTGCCTGCTGGGCTACATTGGCGGCATGCTGCGCCTGGGCCGGATTACTGAATGCCGGGGTTTCACTGTCAATGTCCGGGGTTGCCGGGTCAACAACGGTTCCATCCGTTAGTTCGGTATTGACCTCGGTTCCGACTGCAGCCTGAGCCGACCAGGCCGAAGCCGTCATTGGCCCCACACCAAGTACCAGACTCACCAAAACTACCGCACAATATTTTTTCTTCGTTGTCATATTCTTTCCTCTTTATGTTGTGTACTTCCTGGTTGACTGAAAATCAGGATCCCTTCAGACAGTTGAGTCTCCGCCTGGTTGGCCGTCGCCAACAGTTCCGGTTCACCAAACCAGCTGACCCGGATCTTTTTCTTATACTTTTCAGGTACCTTATGAAGAATCGCCGTACGTAACGCACGGGCAATCCGTTTTGCCTGCAGAATGTCATTCTGTATAAAGACTACGATGTTGAGTTCACTCAATGGCTGCCTGATATACTGGCGGGCCAGAAAATTTATTTCCCGGTCTCGATCCACCCCTGAAGACTTGAACAGAAGATCCTGATTCAGGATCAGGGTTCGATAGCCCAGCTGATATTTACGATAGCTGTAGTCGCCAAGCTCATGCAGATGCTGGAGAGCACGATAGGCGGAGGTTCCGGTCCGATAGTAGCGAAGATATTTTTTCCAGGCCTCGGCTTCCGCCTTTGTTTTTCCCTGCAGGTGTAAAACAAGGGCTCGGTTGTACATGGCTGTTTTCTCGGTCGGGTCACGATCAAGTATCTGCTCATAAAGCTGCCCTGCCTGATCAACCCGTCCGCCCTGGAGCAGATTATTGGCCAGATTGAGCCGTGCCGGTTGAAAATCAGGTCTCTTGAGCAGAACCTGTTGATAGCGCTGTCGCTCCTTATCGGTATTGCCAAGGGCATAATAGGCCGCACCCTGCCAGAGAATATATTTTGGATTATCCGGCTCAAGCTGTTCCGCCTTGCGAAAGGCAACCAGCGCCTGTTCCGGCTGATCGGCTGTCAGCAGGCTTCGGCCGAGAAAAAAATTCGCCTCAGCATTCATATTCTTCTGTGCGGTCAACGGCTGCCCTGCCGGATTTGGTGATGAAACCTGCATAAGGCGATCGACCAGCATTCCGCCGGAGAAGGCTGCCAGCAGGCAGGCCATGCTCACCGCAGCAACCAGAGGCCGTGGACGTTCCTGCAGCAGCGCACTGATCCACTTGAGGAATCGGGACAAGCGTGTTCTCCGTTGATCGGCTCCGGGCAGAGATGCCATGATTCTGCGCTGCAGACCGGCAGGTGGCTGCCTGTCCGGTAAGCGACGAAGTTTTTGTTCCAGTCGGGCCTGTGCATCCAGCTTATCCCTCATGCCTGTCCCCTCCCAGGATAGTTTTCATTTGGTCGAGTCCCCTTGAAATACGCATTTTCACCGCACTCTCGGAAAGCCCGAAAATTTCGGCAAGATCACGTATGGGCAACTCCTGCTTGAAACGAAGCAGGACAAGTTCTCGTGTCGTATCCGCCAGATCGTCAAGTGCTCCATACAAAGACTGCACTTCTTCTCTGTTGAGCAGTTGCTCCTCCTGCTGCGATTGATTCCGGATCGGCTCGGTTTCCCATTGCAGCCGGGACAGCTCCTTCAACTTGCGTGAATTGCTCCGTTGCCAGTCTCTGGCTCTATTGATCGCCAGAGTATAGAGCCAGGGAAAAAATTTCCGTCGGCAATCAAAGGAAGACAACCGTTCGTAGGCCCGAAGAAAAACGTCCTGACTCAAATCGGCGGCCTCTTCATCTGAGCGACAATATCTGTACATAAGGTTAAAAACAGGTCGTTGATAACGATCAACAAGCAGGGCATAGGCACTGCCGGTTCCCTCCAGGACCTGTTGAACTATCTCCTCGTCGCTTTCTCCGCCCATACGCTCCCCTTGCCGCTGCCTCCATAGTTTCATATTCTTTTACCCTGTTCTACGTATGACGGACGTAAACGTCACATTTTTAGTCCGTAAACAGAAGACAGTCTATGTGCCACGATTGTCGTCATAGCCGTCAAGCTCATGCAAAAGATCAACAATATCGTTGGATAGCGGTGTTGGAGGAGCCCATCTACGAGGGCGATTGGTGGCAAAAAGATCAACCCGTTTCGTGGGTGGGCACCGCCCGGAAGGACGTGGCTACAGAGTTACAAAGCCTGTGACGAGATACGTATTTTGTAACTATTCAGATGGGCAGAGAACTAGCCCAACCACCACCTGTAACTGTTTAGGAGTGCACCATATCTGTGCAGTCAGGCCTGTGAACTATAGTGATTCCTATGTGAATCAGGCCTGACCGTGCAGAGAGGTAGATAAGCGCAGACTTCGAGCGCAGACTCCGTGGGGTACTCCTGAACAGTTACCGTATTTTCTTCTTCCCCGGCCGTACCTGCTGTTTCAGCCCGGTAAGAAAGAAACGAACCGATTCCGGATTACGCAGGTTCTTCCCCTCAACCCTTAGCTTTTCCGGCGTAGCAAACCAGCTGATGCCGATGCCGTTCTTTTTTAAACCGGGAAATCTTTTCAGTAGATATTTTTTAATGCTGACGGCCCTGGCCCGGGCAAGTTTTTTATTATTTTTCTGGTAGACAATCACCTGCAGCTTTCCCCTGTCCATATTCAAGACAGTGGCACCGACCAGATCAAGAGAAGGCCGGGAACCGAATGCGGGTTGGGCACCAAAAGGTTCAAACCATATTTTGGTCAGAGTTACGGTGCGGGCACCCAGGTACTGATTACGGTAGGAAAAATCACCCAGCCGGTTCAGATGATCGGCAGCCTTGATGGCCAGCGCTCCGGAAGGATAGGATGAAAGATAGGTCAGCCAGCCGACCTTTTCTTCAGGCGTCCGTTTAAGAACACGCGCGATCAAAGCTCTGTTGTACAGTGCCGATGGACTGTACGGCCAGATCTCAAGCACTTTCCGGTAGGTATCAAGTGCGGCTTCATATGCCTTGGACTTGAGCAGATTATGACCAAGATAAATCAATGCCTGCAGGTGATCCTTTTTGATCTTAAGTACGCTCGCATAACTTTGCCGTTCCTGTTTGAGTTTCCCAAGCTCCCCGAGACACACCCCCTGCCAGAACAGATAGTCAGCATCTTCCGGCTCAAGAGCAACCGCTTTTTTCAGGTACGGCAGGGCCTGTTTCGCCTTCGTGCCTGCCAGCAGAAAACGACCCAGATAATAGTTGGCCTTAGGATCGTCTGGGTCCGCCGTAACGGCCTGGCGAAATGTTATTTCCCCCTGGCTGTAATTTCTGGTCTGCAGGTAATGGGTCCCCTGAACATTGTTTTTTATTGCCTGACCGACAGCACAGCCGCCAAGCGGCAGGGAGAAAAGCATTATGATCATAAGGTATTGAAAACGCATCATTGCTCCTATTATTTCTTAGATGAACGTAACTGTTCAGGAGCACCTCATCTTCGCCCATTTAAGCCAGTTCGAGTAGCACAAGTACGCTTCACAGTCTTAAATGAACAAATCTAAGGCACTCCTGAACAGTTACAGTCTGCGGTATTGCGT
>DRKH01000378.1 GCA_011051825.1 Desulfobulbus sp. | reverse complement strand
GTCAACATCCTCATCTGCACGTTAAAAATCCGGATCGACCAGGCCAAGTTTAATGGCAATGCGGACAAGGTGGGTTGGGGAATCAATCCCCAGCTTTTCCATGATCTTTGCCCGGTGGGATTTGACCGTACTGATGCTGATAAACAGCATCTCGGTAATCTGCCTGGTTGAAAATCCTTCGGCGATCAACTGAAACACCTCCCGTTCTCTGTTGGACAGATTATTATAGCGCTCCTCTTTGGAAGATTTTTTATACGGAGACAGAAGAGAGGCCTCAATTTTTTCCAGAATCGATGGGCTCATAACCGTTTCATTGTTCATGGCCGCCCGGATCGCCTGAATAATTTCAAGACCGCTTGAATCCTTGAGGAGATAGCCGGAGACCCCGGTTTCCAGCAGTTGATGAATATAATGCTCATGGGAGTACATTGATAAAATCAAAATTTTGCAGTCCGGCAGCTCTTTCCGTATCCTCTTGGCTGCTTCAATGCCGTTTAAAAGCGGCATGGCAATATCAAGGATAACCACATCCGGAGAGAGCTCCGCGGCCATTTTCACGGCGACATTACCATTGTTCGCCTCGCCGACGACCTTGATATCCGTTTGCTCCTCCAGTAAATGCTTCATGCCCTGCCGGACAATGGTATGATCATCGGCAAGCAGAACTTTTATTGTTTTTCCCATTACCCGACTGACTCCATGATCAAATCTCTTGTGATCTTATAGCCGGTATCCTGCCGGCCACGTTCATTTTAATTTCTATCCGTATGCGGGCTCCCTGCCCAGGGCGGCCTCGCACCAGAAATGTTCCGCCCAGGAGTTGGGCCCGCTCCCGCATGCCGAGCAGGCCCAGACTTCTTTTGTCGTTACAGACAACCTTTTCGTCAAAACCAGCCCCATCGTCTTCGGCAATAAAAATAAGCTTGGGAAAACTCTTGATGATTTTCAGTCGGAACAGTTCGGCTCCAGAATGCCTCAAGGTATTGGTCAACGCCTCCTGGCTGAAACGGTACAGGGCTGTCTCCAGCTCCTTTTCAAGTCGGCCGTCAAAACCCACCATCTGAAATTCAATATTCAGGCCTGAGTGGGTTTCAATATCCTTAAAATAGAGATTCAACGCCGGTTCAAGCCCCAGATCGGTAAGCAGGGTCGGATGTAAATGATAGGCAAGACGCCTGATCTCAGATGAAGTCCGGACCAGCATTGTACGGGTTGCCGTTACAATATCCCGAACCGCGGTATCATTTTTTGGTATTTTCTGCTCCAGATTATCCAGACCGAGTTTAACCGCAGTCAACGATTGACCCGCCTCGTCATGAAGCTCACGGGCAAGACGCCTGCGTTCATCTTCCTGGGTCTGAAACAATTTTTCAGTAAGCCGTTGCAGGTCCTGTCGATTCTGACGGATGGTCTCTATCATCTTGGCATTTTCAATGGCATTACCCAGAAAATTACCTAAAGAGCCAAGCAGGTGCAGCTCCTGATAATCCAGCATCTTGTCCGGCGGGAGCACAAAACCAAAAAAGCCAACCGGCTTGCCCTTTGAAATAATCAGATGGCAGGAGAGCCACAGAGGTTCCTCCTCGTCCTCACGGCAATATCCCGCCTGAAAATTGGGAAAAGAGGCTTCAGGCATAAGGGTGGAAGTCTTTTCAATCAGGTATTCCCGTAATAATACATCTTTGAAAATCAGGTCGACGGGCTTGTCCTTTTCCACATATGGAAGCCCGGATCCGGCGCCGAGAACGGTTTTCTTCTCAACTCTGTCGATAAGAAAAATACCGCCCTGGGTAAGGGTGAGCACACTCAAAACACGGCCCAGGGTAACCTGGAGCAGGTGGTCCAGGCCCATGCTATGATTGACAGCCACGGCAATACTGTTGAGGATCGAGAGTTCCCGGTTTCGTTTCTGGATCAGCTCTTCAGTTTTTTTACGCCTGGTAATGTCCTTGATAATTCCTTCGTATTGAACTTCACCGGTTTCAGGATCCTCATAACTTCGGCTCGACATAAGCGTGTGCACCGGCTGGCCGTCAACGCGAACAAAGTTGATCTCCAGATCCTTCACACTGCCGTCCCGACTGAGAAGAGCAATCACCTTGCCCCTGTCATCCGGATTTGCATAAAACTGTCTGGCTGAATCAAGGGCCAGCATCTCTTCCTTGCTTGAAAAACCCAGCATCTCGACCCCGGCGCTGTTGACATCCAGGAGTTTTCCATCCTGGTTGGAAATATAGATCATGTCGTGGCCACCCTCAAAGATACGACGATATTTCTTTTCCCGTTGAACAACCTCCTCCTGTAATTTCTTCAGTTCGGTAATATCTTTAAAGATCTCAAGACCGCCCATGACCTCGCCTTTATCATTTCTCAAGGCGGAAGTAGAACAGATGACCGGTTTTTTTGTCCCGTCAATGCTGATGATTTCATATTCCCGGTTGTGGACATCAACCCCATCGTTAATGGTCATGCGAAGGGCATTCACAGTACCGATACCGGTAATCTTAAAGACATCATCGCAATACATGCCGACTGCATCTTCAGCGTAAAACCCGGTTATTTCTTCAGCGGCTGGATTGAAAAAATTTATGCGCCAGTCCTTATCAAAAGTGAACAGGCCATCGGGAATCCTGTTGAGAATTTCAAAAAAACTTTCCTCTTTCTGGAACTGCTGTTCAAACGCTTTGCTGTTGCAATGGCGAAGCTGATCGGCGATGAAGGAATTGAGTCCTTTGGGATGCTGAGCCCCCTTTTGTTTGAAGTATTCACAGGTCAGGCAAAAGGATATTTTTTCGAAAAAATCATCGAATATATAATTTCGGCAGTGGGTCTGCGGAACCAACCAGCAGTCCACATCCGTTTTACCATGGGCACCACAGAGCACCTTGAAACAGTTAAAGAACTGCCAGCATGGCTGCCCTTCTCTGAGACAGGGGCTAGCGGGCTGCTTTTCGTGCAACAAACTCACAATACGGGTCTCCTTTGGCCTGACAGTGTGTCTCCTCGGCGGCATATTGAAAGCAGCCGTCCGGATAGTCATCCCCATAGACCAGATCCATAAACGCGGCAGCGACTCCTCGCAACATATAACATTTCCCGGTATCAGCCCGTCCATAGGCATCCAGATACCCTTTTGCCTCATAAGAGGCATTGGCGCGGATAATCAGCTTTTCAGCCGGAATCAGCTCCTGTACCACCAGATCTCCCCAGCCGAAGGCAACGGCAATGGAGACAAAACAATGGATCTGATCTTCAACCTGCTCGATCATCGGCTCGACCACCTCAGCCCATTCCCAGGAACTCCTGACCCCCTGAAAGGTTGCGTAGCCGCATTCCTGTCCGGCGGCAACCAGCAGTTTTTCGGCAGAGCCGTCACTTCCGGTTTTCTTTTCAAAGCCAAAAGAGATCCGGTTGTAATACTGCACCGGTATCATGGACAGATAGACCCCGAACAGCGGGATAATGCCTTTTTCCTCCCGGATCCTGCTGCCATGCATCACAGCGTGGACAATTTTATCCGTATCTATGGCCATTGGATTTCCTGTTCTTTTGAAAGGGGAGCTGACGGCGCAAGAATTTTTCGTATTATACTATGGTGTTCATTGCGTTGCTGAATTCCGCTGCCTATGCCCTTGTCACCTCAAATACGCATTGCCTGGCAAGCATCATCTTGCACTCAAGCTCATCAACCAGATAATAGCCGATATGCTTATCATAAATCACCGCCAGCACCCCGGCAATCCAGCCCCTGGAGAATAAACAGCCCGGTGTTTCCCGCTTGCCGAACTTTGCCAGCCAGCCGGTGACATGGTGACTGTGCGGACTCACAACCCTGCCCCCTTCCGGGCCTGTTTTTGCAAAATTTATAATTCCGAGTCCACAATATTGATAACTGGTTGAGGCAAGTTCCAGTTTCGATTT
>DRKH01000377.1 GCA_011051825.1 Desulfobulbus sp. | reverse complement strand
GCCCACCAAAAAAGCTGCCGAAGCCCATGCACTCTATATGGAGCAACGTCCTTCCGGCGAAGCAGTTCTTATTATAACTCCCTTTCTGCTGGTGGGCGGTGCCCACCCTGTCAAAAATGAGAGTTCCGGGGACTGTGTCATAATACCTGTAGGAATATCATAAATATATATACTGTCCCCGGAACTACCCGGAACTATGGGACTACACCGGGTTCGATTATGCCCCCTTTTCCTCTTTTCTCTTTTCCGTTGCCTGAAAGATTGCCTTTTTCAGAGCGGCATGGTGGGCGTGACCGGCAAAATGAACAGGGCTTTTACCGGTAATCGGATCAAAGCGGCTGGGATTGGCCATGCACAGGTATTGGACAAGACGCGGCAGCAGGGTCAGGGCTTCATCCACAGGAGTTCCGATAACATCGGCAAAGGCCTCCCAGGTTGCACCACAGGGAGCACCACGGACCACGGTTATTTTTTTGATTATATCGCCGTCCAGCTCAACCTCGTACTCGGGAAAGCCAAAATGTTCGCCATAACTCCCCAGACGCTTATGTTTGCCAAGCCCACAGCAGGTAAAGGGGGTGTAGGCCAGTTCGCTGTGCTTTCCGGAGGCGACGACAGGGATATTTTGAGCAGTACAGATCCCGATCAGATAATGGGAAAGATCCGGATGGGTCAGGTAGTCAAGAACCAGGTCGGCCTTGATGTCGGCATCTATATACTCTTCCGGATCGTCGACAAAATCAGGTAGATGTTCATCAATGGCAATAACCGTAATTGTGTCCTCAGGGTTGCCGTATTGACGAAGCCCTGAAACTTTATAGGCTCCTGAACCATTTTGTTCAAAGACAAGTATTTTCATTTTTTTTTGATTTTCCGGTCGTTCTCTGCAAGTCCCATTTGCTCAAAAAGAAGAAGGACGGATCATATTTCCCGTCATCCCCGAGGCTGTTATCGGGGATCCAGCAGTCGGTATCGATCTAAACACGTACATTGCCGAAGCATTGCAAATCCATTGCACCCGGCTGAGGATTATGGGTAATCGGAAATAGAATAGAATTATCGTCTGTTCAGGTTACAGTCCCTGCACTGTTCAATGGTCTGGCCCAGGCGCCTGAAAAAGAGGCGGGCGGAGGCATCATCGCCGGTGTTCAGATCATGTTCGTACCTGGTGTATAATCGGGTCAGCACATGGATAGCCTCATCTTCTTCCAGGTTCCCGATAGCCTCCCATGGATCATTTTCGATTTTCATTTCTTTTTCGATTTCACTTTTGTTTTCTTTTTTACTTTTGTTTTCTTTTTTGCTTTTTTCTTCTTTTTTAACCTGCCCTTTTTTTCAGGACTCTTTTCCTCATTATCCAAAAAACCTGTTCCATTACATTCCAGGCATTCTTCCATGGTCAGCAGAAAACGGCTTTCTCCCTGGAAAAAACTGATCTGCCCGGAGCCGCCGCAAATCGGGCATTCTTTTTTATCTGCCTTCTTCAATGGACAACAAATAGTTTTCTGATTACGTACAAAACTCAGCTTTTCACAATTCAGGGATAACATCGCTTGCTCTTCGGGGTTGCAGCGCCCTGTAATTCATCATTAATTCACTGGGCGTAACTGTTCAGGAGCACCCCATCTCTGCACGGTCAGGCCTGATTCACATAGGAAGCACTATAGTTCACAGGCCTGACTGCACAGATATGGAGCACTCCTGAACAGTTACAGGTGGTGGTAGGGCTAGTTCTATGCCCCTACCTGAATAGTTACCACTGGGCTCGTAATGCCCATCCGATATTCAGCGATGGTATCCCTTGCATTCGGCTGAGGATTGCGGGTAATCAGAAATAGTTTTGGATGGTGTCGTGGCACGCCAGCAAGAAACTTCAACCAGACCATGAAAAAAGCCCGACATCACACTGGATGTTCGGGCTTTTTTCTTCCACTAAAAGAATCCTCACAAATCAGACAAAGGCCTTCTCCAGCGTCTTGGCCATTTTTGTATTAATGACCTCGTCAATATGATCCTTTGTCCAGATTCCGTCTTTACGGACCGCCTTGGCAGCGTTGCCGTAACTGATCCGGCTTTTCTGGGCACTGACAAACTCCAGTGCCTTTTCCAGCCGTTCCTTGACCTCATCCGGGCTGAGCCCCTCGGCCTTGCCAAGCGGTCCCAGTTCCTTCATCTGCTCGGTGAACTCGGTGATCAACCGCACAAAACGCGGGGCTTCGGCAGCGGAAGCCCACTGCAGGTCATACCGTTCTTTTTTAATCCCGACCTCTTCCAGCACTCTGCGGATCAGACTGTCGGCACCCATTGCATCGTAATTACCAACCTGGTAATGGCATTCGCCGAGTTGTCAGCCGCCGGTAAAGATGCCGTCTGCGCCCTCAATGAAGCCACGAAGGATGAAGGACGGATCAACCCGGCCGGTACACATGACCCGGATGGTCCTCAGGTTGGGTGGATACTGGAAGCGTGATACCCCGGCTGCATCTGCAGCGGCATAACAGCACCAGTTACAGAGAAATCCCAGAATCCTGGGCTTAAATTCATCGCTCATATTTTATACCTCAGCGGTTGCTTTTTCAGTGGCCCTGCCAAAGGCCTCAATCTGAGAATTGATCTGATCATTGGTAAAGCCGCCCATGGAGATGGCAAAGGTCGGGCAGTGGCTTGCACAGATTCCGCAGGCCTTACAGGAAGCGGAAATGGTTCTGGCCTTACGTTTCTTGCCCACCTTGACCATTTCAATAGCGGCAAAGGGACAGAGATTGACGCAGATGCTGCAGCCGATGCAGGTATCTTCATCAACCGAGGAGACAATCGGATCGACCGAAACCGAACCCTTGACCATTGGAATTGCCGCTTTGGCTGCGGCAGCCTGGGCCTGGGCAATGGTTTCATCCACCGGCTTCGGACCATGGGCCAGCCCGCAGACGTACACGCCATCTACCGGCAGCTCTACCGGACGCAGCTTGACGTGGGCCTCCAGAAAGAACTTGTCATCGGTAAGCGGAGCCTTGAGCAGCTTGCTCAAGTCTTCGGTGCCATCGGGTACGATTCCAACAGACAGGGCCACCAGATCCGGAGTCATATCCGCTTCTTCCTGCATAAGCGAATCAAAGAATTTCACATGCAGCTTGCGACCCTTCTCATAGACTTCCGGCTTGTGATCCAGATCATAGGGAATAAACACAACACCCTTTAACCGTGCCTCACGATAGGCATCCTCGGCATAGCCGTAGGTCCGCATGTCTCGATAGAGAACGATTACCTGGGCCTTGGGATTGAGTTCCTTGATCTGGAGCGCATTTTTAACCGCATGATTACAGCAGACCTTGGAGCAATAATTGAGATCATCACCGCGAGAACCTGCACACTGAATCATGATGACCGAATCCGGAGCCCGGTTCTTGGAACGACCGGCCAGACGTTTTTCCAACTCCTGCTGGGTCAAGACCTTGCCGCTTTCCTCAAGCAGATAACCGTCCGGGCGATGTTCATGCCCGCCGGTGGCAAGGATAACAACACCGTGATCAACGGTATGTTCCTTTTTCGACTTGCCGCTGCCGCTGGAGACAACAGAGGAGAAATTTCCGATAAAACCGGAACTGTGCTCCAGGGTTGCATTGGTCAGCACATCGATCTTTTTATTCTTTTTGACCTTGGCAACCAGCGCCTTCAGGTGGGAGGCGGTTTCACTGTGGTCCAGGGTATGATTGAGCAGGCCGAGGTTTCCGCCCAGGGCCTTGCCCTGTTCCAGGAGCACGGATTCAAATCCCTGGTCGGCAAGAGTCAGGGCAACGGTCATTCCGGCAATACCGCCGCCGACAATCAGCGCCCTGGCCGTAACCGGAACGGTCTGGGCCGGCAGGGGTTTGAGCTTGCGGGCCTTGGCAACCGCCATCCGGACAAGATCCTCGGACTTATCGGTTGCTGCATCCGGCTCACCGGCATGAACCCAGGAACATTGGTCGCGGATATTCACCATCTCGACCAGACAGGGGTTCAACCCTGCATCTTTCAAGGTTTCCTGAAAGAGCGGCTCATGGGTTCGCGGTGAACAGGCCGCAATAACAACCCGGTTCAGGTCATGCGCGATAATGGTCTTTTTTAAGGTTTCTACAGCATCCTGGGAGCAGGAGTACAGTGAATCGGTATGATAGACGACACCCTCCATGTCCTCCACCGAATTTTCAACCTTGATCACATCAACAACGGAACTGATGTTAATACCGCAATGGCAGACAAAGACCCCGATACGTGGTTCGTCGGAATCGGCTTTCTCAGCCGGATAATCTTTATGGATAATGCCCTGGCCGCGCTGTTTTTCCAGGAGACCGG
>DRKH01000376.1 GCA_011051825.1 Desulfobulbus sp. | reverse complement strand
GTCAACAAAGAGAAATAGTCTTTTAAACCCAACCGACTTTGACTGACCACGGCCTCCTTCTCGGATGAAATATACGGTACGGGAGGGAGGTCGAACAAAATAATCAAGAAAACGAGGTGCAGTTAATGTGAGAAGCAACAGCCCTTCTTGACATGGAACACCGGCTGGTACGGGTCAACAAGCCCTTGGCCCAGGCACTGGGCATGCAGCCGGAGGAGATGATAGGCGAGCCCTGCTGCCGGGTACTGCGAGGTCGGGAAGAAATACCGGAGAACTGTCCGCACAGCAAAGTCATGCAGGATAAAGGTCCATGTACCCTTGAAGTGGAGGAAGACAAGCTGGGCGGATGTATTCAGTTCACGGCCTCACCCTTTTATGACCCGGCGGATAACACCCTCATCGGCTCCGTACTGGTTGGCCGAAATATGACGGCCCGAAAGAAGATGGAACGGGAAAAAGAGGCTATCCAATCTCAGCTCCTGCATGCACAGAAGCTGGAATCCGTCGGCCGGCTGGCCGCAGGAATTGCCCACGAAATCAATACCCCGACCCAGTTCATCGGTACCAACATCGACTTTCTGCAGGAAAGTTTTATCGATGTGGGCTCGCTCATCACCCACCTTCAGGCCCTGCTCAGGGCGACTAAAGCCGGAAAAGTTACCCCGGAATTGATCACGGAAATCGAGACGACCCTGGAAGAGGTTGACTGGAAATATCTGGCAGAGGAAATACCGGAGGCCATCCGGCAATCCAGGGACGGGGTGCAGCGGGTCACCTCCATTGTCCAGGCCATGAAAGAATTTTCCCATCCCGGATCCAGGAAAAAAGAACGGGTCGACATCAACAGAATTGTCGAAACCACGGTGACCGTTGCCCGCAACGAGTGGAAATATGTTGCCGATGTCCACCTGCAACTCGATGATAATTTACCTTTAATACCTTGCCTTGCCGACGAAATGGGGCAGGTTATCCTCAACCTGCTGGTGAATGCCGCCCATGGCATTGCGGCAAAACTTGGCGACAACCCGACAGGGGAAAAGGGAACCATAACCATCAACACCGTCGTCCGGGACAACGGGGTCGAGCTCAGGATGACCGACACCGGCACCGGTATTCCGGCCACAATCCGGAAAAAGATATTTGATCCTTTTTTTACCACCAAGGAGGTGGGAAAAGGAACCGGACAGGGACTGGCCATTGCCCAGGATGTGATCGTCAACAAGCATGGCGGCATGCTTGACGTCGACTCCTGCGAGGGTGAAGGGGCCACCTTTATTGTCCACCTGCCCGGAAGCTGAGGCCTTGAAGTTTAGACAACGGAACTCCCGGGTCGGTCGCAAGCGAGCCCGCCCTCTTCTTATTGTCGGAATCAATGTGGAATAAAAGAAAAAAAACACACTGCATGCGATTTGCTTTGCACCTCTTCATAGGGTTTTGTCTCTGTCTGCCGGCAACAGCAAGCCTGGCTGCGTATAGCCGACCAGAGATCGTCCTTATAGGGGTTCTGGCCAAACGGGGGAAAAAAGAATGCAGTAAAAAATGGGGTGCCACGGTTGAATATCTAAACAAATCCATCCCGGAATACCGATTCCTGCTTGCCCGCCTTACCTTTGAAGAACTCCCCCGGGCCGTTGCTGAAAACAAGGTGCAGTTTACTCTTTCCAATCCGGCCATGTATGTGGAGCTCGAATATAAATACGGGGTCACCAGAATCGCCACCCTGAAAAACAAGATACAGGGCCGGGCATACACCCGGTTCGGCGGAGTTATCTTTACCCGCTCCGACCGGCAGGACATCAATGGCGCGGAAGATCTTGCAGGCAAGAGATTCATGGCCGTCAACCCCGGTTCCTTCGGCGGCTGGCAGGTTGCCTGGCGGCATTTGCAAGGCCATGGGATTCGTCCCCAGAGAGATTTTATGCCTCTTCTGTTCGGCAATACCCACGATGCCGTGGTGTATGCCGTGGAAAATGGAAAAGTTGACGCCGGCACTGTGCGGACCGACACCCTGGAACGAATGGCCAGGGAAGGAAAAATCACCCTGCAGGACTTCAAAGTTCTGGATCAACAACCAATCGACCGGACTGTTTTTCCATTTCTCCGCACCACCCGACTCTATCCCGAATGGCCTTTTGCCAAAACGCGCCGGACCAGCGAAGATCTGGCACGAAAGGTGGCCATCGCCCTGCTGGCCATGGAACCGGAGAGTACGGCTGCCCGGAATTCAAACAGCATGGGCTGGACCATTCCCCTTGATTACTCTCCGGTCCATGCATGCCTCAAAGCTCTGCACATTCCGCCCTATGAGCACCTGGGTGAAATCAGCCTTCAGCAGATATTGGCCCGGTACTGGCCCTGGATAGCAGCCCTTTTCTGTTTCGCCCTGTTTCTGACCGGACTTGCGACCTATGTCCTCGCCCTTAACCGCAGGCTGAAAAAGACCATGAACCGGCTTGACCATGAACTGCTTGAACGGAAACAGATCGTGGCCGACCTCAATGCCTTCAAACAAACCCTGGATCAAATCCTCGACTGTGTTTTCATGTTCGATCCGGACACCCTGGAATTCAACTATGCCAACCAGGGGGCTCTGCTCCAGGTCGGTTACTCCTATGGTGAGCTCTTTGCCATGACCCCTGTGGATATAAAACCTGAATTTGACAAAAAAACCTTTCGCCGGATGATAGCTCCCCTGCTGGATAATCAGCAGGAAAGCATGACCTTTTCCACCGTTCACCGCCATAAAGACGGGCATTCCGTTCCGGTAGAGATCTTCCTGCAGTATGTGCAACCTGCACAGCGCCAGGGAACCTTTGTCTCCGTTGTACGTGATATCAGTCAACGGCTGGTCGAGCTCAAGGAGAAAGAACAACTGCAGGCCCGGCTGCTCCACACCCAGAAACTGGAGTCCGTGGGCCAGCTTGCCGCCGGCATTGCCCACGAGATCAACACGCCGACCCAGTATATCGGGACCAATATCAACTTCCTGGACGAGGCCTTTGCCGACCTTACCGCACTGATTAAAAAATTCCTCGCCCTCCTTACAGCAGCCGAAAACTCGAGTTTCGCCCCGGAGCCGGTCCATGCGGTCCGGGATAAACTTGAGGAGGTGGACTGGGAGTATCTGGCCGAGGAGATTCCTGAGGCTATTGCTCAAACCAAGGATGGTGTACACAGGGTCAGCTCCATTGTCCAGGCCATGAAGGAATTCTCCCATCCGGGTTCCAAAGAAAAAACTGCGGTTGACTTGAATCGGCTTATCGAAACCACCATGACGGTGGCCCGCAACGAATGGAAGTATCTGGCTGAGATAAAGACAGATTTCGCAGAAAATCTCCCCAACGTTCCGTGTTTTTCCGATGAATTGGGCCAGGTCATGCTCAATCTGCTGGTGAATGCTGCCCATGGGATTGCCGAAAAGCTGGGGGCCAATCCGGAGGGGAAAAAGGGCACCATAAACCTGTCAACCCGGCGCATCAACGACATGGTTGAAATCAGGATTACGGATAACGGCATCGGTATTCCAGAGGCAATCAGCAATAATATATTTGATCCGTTCTTTACCACCAAGGAGGTGGGCAAGGGCACAGGCCAGGGGCTGGCCATTGCCCGGGATGTTATCGTTAATAAACACGGCGGCACCCTTGAGGTGGAATCAGGGGAAGGCAAAGGGGCCACCTTTATCCTTTGCCTGCCGCTTTGATATCCAATTATGGGAGATACGGGAAATCAGCCGGAGGAACCATGGAGAAAAAAACAATACTCTTTGTTGATGATGAGCCGAACATCCTGTCGGGCCTGAAAAGGATGCTGCGATCCATGCGCAAGACCATGAACTTTCAGTTTGCCGAAAACGGTCCGGCTGCACTTGAGGTCATGGCCTCTGAGAACGTCGATGTAGTCATCTCGGACATGCGGATGCCCGGCATGGACGGAGCGGCCCTGCTCACCACCATACAGGAACAATACCCCCATGCAATCCGGATTATGCTCACCGGCCAGGCCGACGACGACTCCATCATGCGTACCGTGGGCGTAGTGCATCAGTTCCTCGCCAAACCGGCTGATCCGGATATCCTCAAACAGGTGATTCTGCGGGCTTCAGCCTTGCAGGATCTTATGGCCGATGAACGATTGAAGAACCTGATCTCCAGTATAGACACTCTGCCCAGCCTGCCGGAGACCTATGCCAGATTACAGCAGGTCTTAAAAGATCCGGACAGCGGTCTTGGCGATGTGGCTAAAATCATTGAGCAGGACCTGGCCATGAGCGCCAAGGTTCTGCAGCTGGTCAACTCTGCCTTCTTCGGGCTCTACAAGCACATCGAAAGCCCGTTCCGGGCGGTCAACCTGCTGGGACTTGATACCATCAAAGCCCTGGTTCTCGGAGTGGGTGTGTTTACAGAGATGAAGAGCCCTGCCGGCAAGGCCTTTAATGTCAATGAACTCTGGTCACACTCCATGGCGACCGCTGCCTTTGCCAAAAAAATCGCCCTTACTGAAAGCGATGACAAGGAAATGATAGACAATGCCTTTATTTCCGGGCTACTGCACGATGTCGGCAAGCTGCTCCTCTTTTCCCGCATGCCTGAAAAATACGAACAGACCGTTATCGAGGCCGGGGAAACGCTCTGTACTCTCGAGAAGGCGGAACACCGGGTTTTCGGTGCCTGTCACGGGGATATCGGCGGCTATCTGATCGGGTTGTGGGGGCTGCCCGGCCAGGTGGTGGAATCCATCACCTTCCATCACCGGCTGGAAAGTTATCCGGATATCTCCTTCTGCCCTCCCGTTATCGTCCATGCCGCCGATTATATCTATTACAAGCTCAACCCGACCGGCGGCATTGGTGCGCCGCCACAACTTAACGAACCAGTGCTTGAACAGATCGGAATACTGGATCATGTGGAAACCTGGGTCGATCTCTGCAGAGAAATTCAGCAACAGGGAGAAGAAGATGACGGATAAGATACTCTTTGTCGACGATGAGGAGAACGTCCTTCAATCGATGAAACGCCAACTGAGAAAACGTTTCCCCATGCAGGTCGCCCTGTCCGCTGATGAGGCCCTGCAGATACTGAAGGAAGAAGGCCCCTTTGCCGTTATAGTCTCGGATATGCGCATGCCGGGCATGAACGGGGTAGAGCTGCTTTCACGGGTTAAGGGCCTTTACCCGGATACCGTTCGCATCATGCTCACCGGTAATGCCGACCAGGAAACCGCCATGGAAGCGGTTAACAACGGGCAGATATTTCGTTTTCTCACCAAGCCCTGCTCAACTGCGACATTAATCCCGGCCCTGGCCCTGGCCCAGCGACAGTACCGACTCCTGACTGCGGAAAAAGAACTGCTCCAGAAAACCTTGAAAGGCAGCGTTACGGTTCTGTCCGAGCTGCTCAGTCAGGCCAAGCCCACGGTGTTCAGTGCAGGTCAACGAATCAAGGAATATGCAACCGATGCGGCCCGACAGCTTGACCTGCCCAACCTCTGGCAGATTGAGGTAGCGGCCCTGCTGGCCCAGATCGGCTGTATTTCCCTGCCTACGGACATCATAAACAAAAAGTATGCCGGTCTGGAGCTGGATCCCGAAGAGGAGGCCATGTGGGCTGCCTATCCGGAAATCGGCGCCCGTCTACTGGAAAAAATTCCCCGCCTGGAAAGCGTCACCAAAATGATCAGGTGGCAGCAGAAACCTTTTTCCGAGTATATTGATGAATTCACGGCCGCAGAGTTTGAAGAGGTGCTCACCGGCGCCCAGATCCTGAAAGGGGCCATAGATTTTGACCTGCTGCTCCACCAGGGGCATTCACCCCATAAAGCAGTTGAAGAGCTTCAGCAACGGGGGAACAACTATAACAGCGACGTACTGGCAGCCCTGGGCAGGATACGCTTTCAGGAACATGCACGTATACTCTCCCTGGGGGTTGACTATATAACCGTCGGCATGATTGCCGAAGAAGACATTACAGCTAAGAACGGGGCAATGATCCTCCCCAGAGGCCAGAAGATAACCTGGCCGGTCCTGCAGGCACTGTACAATTTCAACCGTCAGGTGGGTATTATCGAGCCGATCAAGGTGCGAACCGGCCACGACGAGGAAGAGGAGGAGGAATAAAACATCACCTCACAGGGTTTGTAATTATGTGGTTTAAACTGCCCTAAACTTGTGCGTGAGCAGAGGCGATGCAGGCTGGACCAGGTTTTACCGTCCCAGCCACAACGAACAATGGAAATCCCCCGAAACAACATCGCCTCAAGGAGGCGATGTTCAGATAAACCTCCATGCCACAAGGCCACAACAGATAGCGCAGACTTCGAAGCACGAAAACAGCATCCGTGGCCACGGACAGGGTCGCCGGCAAGGGCACACTCGCATGAGATTGAGAGTACTGTATGTTTTTACAAACAACACCGCCAAAGGCGGGAAACTTTAAACCCGGAACCCGAAATGCTCTGTTTTCAGATAAAAAAACTTGCCGGCTCAAGATATTTTCATATACGCTTTTATCAGGAGAGGGCGCTTATTCCACAACACCGACACCTCCGGCCATGACTTCGCAATCACTCTTTTTCAATGGTATGATCCTCGTCGGGGCAGGCTTCATGCTGACCTCAATCCTGCTGAGCCTGAAAATGCTCCCGCCGCTGCCGCGTCCCTTCCGCCGACAGTGGAGAGTTCTGACCGCCTTTATGTGTTTTTTTCTGCTGGGATATATCTGTTTTATTCTTGTCCACTCGACAGGCGTCCCGTTGCCCGCAGAATTTATCTCCGCCCTGATTTTTCTCGGTGGTTCTTTTTTTGTCTTCCTGGTCCTTCGCCTGATCAGGCAGGTTATTGCAGATCTTCTCCGCAAGGATAAGCTGCTCCAGGCGATCAACCTGGAGCTGGAGGACAAGGTAGACCAGCGGACAGCCGAACTGGCGCAGAGTCTGGCCGACGTGGACCAGTTGAGCGTGGACCTCTCCCAGATCCTCAACACCATATCCACCGGAGTCAGGCTGATTGACCGGGACTGCATTGTCCAAAGGGTCAACAGGAGCTTCTGTATCATGACAGGGATGAAGGAAGAGGAGATTGTCGGTTCGAAATGCTACACCTGTTTTCTTGATGAACACTGTCAGCAGAGTGACCTCTGTACTCTTCACCTGATCGGTGCAGCAGGTGAGGCCATTCACATGGAAGTTGTCAAAACCACCAAAACCGGCAAAAAGCTGCACTGTATGCTCACGGCGACCCCATACCTGGACAAAGAGGGCAAGCTGATGGGCATAGTAGAAGATTTTCAAGATATCTCCGAACGGGTCCAGGCGGAACAGGAACGGGAACAGATGCAGACTCAGCTGCTCCAACGCTCAAAGCTTGAATCGGTGGGACAGCTGGCTGCCGGTATTGCCCATGAGATCAACACCCCGATCCAGTATATCGGCACCAACATCGACTTTTTTTCAGAGAGTTTTAACGATATCTCCGGACTTTTTGAGAAACTGCAGAGTATTGCGACGCCGGAAGAGAACACAACGGCTTGCAGTCAGGTGACCGAAGTCATACAGAAGGCTCTAAATGAGGCGGACTGGGAGTTCCTGCGCGAAGAAATACCTGCCGCCCTCGAACAAACCCGTGAGGGGGTGAACCGTGTCAGCACCATTGTCCGGGCCATGAAAGAATTTTCCCACCCGGGAAGCAGAGAAAAGGCCCCGGCCGATCTCAATCAGATCATCACCAACACACTCATGGTTTCCAGCAATGAATGGAAATATGTGGCGGAGATAGAAACAAACTTCGGGGACCTCCCCATGGTGCCCTGTCTAAGCGATGAAATGGGACAGGTTTTTCTCAACATCATCGTGAATGCCGCCCACGCCATCGCCGACCAGCAGAAGAACAGCGGTGGCGAAGAAAAAGGCCGAATCAGGATATCAACCTCAACAGCAGGTACTGTTGCCGAAATCCGTATAAGCGACAGCGGCGGCGGTATGGAAGAGAAGGTGAAGAAACGTGTTTTTGACCCATTTTTCACCACCAAAGAGGTGGGCAGGGGAACCGGCCAGGGACTCTCCATTGCCCGCAACGTCATCATTACAAAACATCAGGGAACCATCACCGTTGACAGTGAAGTCGACAAGGGAACCACCGTTACCATTTGCCTCCCGTTGAAAGAGAGTAAGGATCAGGGTGGTGAACAGACATGAAAACCACGCTCCGGAACGGAACGGACGGAGAAGTATTAGCCGTTGACTGATCGTCAGGTAATCAGCATCATTTTTCGTCCAGGACCTCACGGACGGCATCAAAAAGTTCATTGCCCATAATCGGTTTGGCAATATAGCGTTCAATGCCAAGGGCTTTACTCTTTTCCCGGGAGAGGACACTGCTGTGTCCCGTACACAGGATAACCGGCATATCGGGTTGAATCTGTTTCACCGCCACGGCGAGCTCGACTCCGGTCAGTCCCGGCATGGTCTGATCGGTGATAAGCAGGTCAAAATCCTCCTGCTGGGTACGGATTTTTTCCAGGGCCTCCCTGCTGTCCGTCGTCACCGTAACCCTGTACCCGTGATCTTCAAGCTGCCGCTGCATGACCTGGACGAGAAAATCTTCATCATCAACAAAAAGAATATGTTCATAATGGCCCTGCTCGAAAAGAGCATCCTCAACAATTCCGTCCCCATCCAGTCTGTTTTCCGGCAGGACGGGAATATAGACGGCAAAGGTACTCCCCTCTTCCGGGACACTCTTCACCTTTATAAAGCCTTGGAGATCCTGAACAATACCATGAATAACCGCCAACCCGAGTCCGGTTCCGGTGCCCATCTCTCTGGTGGTAAAATAGGGCTCAAAGATATGATCAACCGTTGCCTTGTCCATGCCGCAGCCGGTATCACTGACCAAGAGTACGACAAAGGTTCCCGGAACAGCGGTCTGTACACCGACCAGGTCTTCAGCACCAATTTCACGGCGCTCCAGAACCACCCGAAGAACGCCCTTCTCGTTACTCATGGCATGGAGGGCGTTGGTGCAGAGGTTGATAACGACCTGATGGATGTTGGTGGGATCGGCCAGTATTCTTCCACTGTCGGGATCAATCCGTTCGACAATGTCGATACTGGTCGGCAGTGTGGCATGGAGTAACTTCAAGGCCTCCTTGACAACCAGATGGGGCCGGAGGGGACGTTTATCCGTCTCTGTCTTGCGGCTGAAGGTGAGAATCTGCCTGACAAGGTCCGCCGCCCGTCTGCCGGCCCCGATGACCTCAACAATATCTCTGCCCACTCTGCTGTCCGGAGCGACCTCATGGCGAATTAATTCGGCATAGCCGATAATCCCGGAAAGAATGTTATTGAAATCATGGGCGACTCCACCGGCAAGAACACCAATGGCTTCCATCTTCTGCGCCTGGAACAATTCCTCCTGCAGCCTCTTGAATTCGCTGACGTCCTTGGCGACATGGGCAATATACTCAAGCTCTCCGTCGGCATCCAGGACCGGAGCAGCTGAAACCAGAAAGGTCCTGCCCATTTTTTCATGATGGATCTCTCTGGTATAGGGCTGAAAGTCCTTTTTCGTTTCCAGTAGAGGGCAACCGGGGCAGGGAGTATCAATACCGTGAAAAAGTTCATGGCAGTGTTGACCCAGGATAGCCCCATAATCAAGTCCAAGGATCTCACGACCTGCCCTGTTTACCTTGACAATCCGCAGGGAAGGATCCTGTAGAGTGACAATGTCCGTAAACGAGTCAAAAGTTCGCGCCCACTCCTCTTTACTTTTCAGGAGTTCCAGCTCGGCATGTTTTCGTTCCGTAATATCCTTACCGGTCTCCAGGGCGCCAATGACAACGTCGCTCATATCCTTGACCGGATTGGCCGTGACCTCGACGTACCGATTCCCGACCTTTCTCTCGTAGGTATAAGTTTGACCATCATTCAGGGTGTCCTGAACCTTGCAGGCATCACATATTTTCTCCCTGCCGACTCGTACAGGATCCTCTGCATACCGGCCCCAGACGTCATAGCAGTATCTACCCCGTACCTCATCATTTGTTCTGCCGATGAACTCTTCCATTCGAGGATTTATCCTGCACACCCGCATCTCAGTGTCCAGATAGGAGATGGCATAGGGACTGCTGTTGAATATGGCTTCCTGTTCAATCCGGGCAAGATGACCTTTCTGTCGCAGCTGTTCCTGTTCGGTAATATCTCTGGTGACATGGATGACCCGGTCAAAGGTTCCTGTCCGGGAAAGAAAAGGGGATATTGAAATCTGGAAAATCCTTTTTTCTCCGCCAGGTAACACATGCGCGTGTTGAACGGTAAGGGGAGTGCCGGAGGCAAAGACCTGCCGGTGGCCGCACCGGCCACCGGAAAGGGACGGTTCCCTGCAGGGGACCAGACAATGATGCAGGGCAGCAAAACATTTTTCACCCACGATCTCTTCCAGCTTCAAGCCATACAGATCAAGGATATGCTGATTTGCAAAGACAATGGAATACTCCCGGTCGATGACAAGAATACCATCGTTCAGACCGTCTAAAATACGGTATTGATCAAGTTGGGTCATTGTGCTGCCCTTGAATCCGTGACGGAATCTGAATAGGTATGGCGGTCGATTTTGTCACATGAAATCAGTCTGATTTATACAAATCAACCAGCGTGGCCGGACCGGATAAGCGGAGCGGAAACCCGGAACCCGGAACGCTCAGTTTCCGGGTACAACCACGCCTCGTTCCCTTGGAGCAGGAGACCGTCCTTCGGAGCGTCCTTGCAAAATAACGCAACCACTTCTGTGCGACAGTGTGTGTTCCCGTCGGACGGCAGCCGCATGGACACCGAAGGGCACCTGCTCAAAGCGACTGCAACGCAGTGCTTTTGAGACACATCAGCCTTAATATTCATATTTTATTAAATATCCGTCAATCCGTCAAACAGATTCGGAAAATTACTGCAGCTGAAGTAATATCAAGCCGATATTGTCGTCTCCACCAGCTTGCAGGGCAGCGGTCAGCAGTGTTTCCGCTCTTTTTTTCAGCCCACCTCCAGTGGTTAAGATCCGGGCAATGTCTTCATCACAAAGCCGGCCATGAACACCGTCCGTGCAGAGCAGGAGGCGATCTCCGGCGGCCAGAGGAAAAGTTCCGCTCTCCGGTTCAATGTCGTCTTCTCCCAGACACTGGCTTAAAAAGAGATCAAAGCGGACGGACGACCCGCCGGGACCGGTTTCACCCCGTTCAAGGAGTTCCCCGGCAAGGTTATGATCGGTGGTGACCCGAGTCAAAAAACCATTGCGGACAAGGTAGAGCCGACAGTCACCGATATGGGCCCAGTGCGCCCAATTGCCGGCAATCAGGAGCAGGGTTGCGGTGGTGCCCATGTTATACAGGTCGGGCTCGGCATCACCGCGGGCTATAATTGCCGCGTTGGCCCGAAAGAGAACATCGGTCAGCCGGGAGGTGTACGCTGCTTCCGGGCCGGTCGGAGAAAAGGCACTGAAGACTGCACATGCGGTCTCGGCGGCTTCCTCACCGCCGGGCTGACCACCCAAGCCATCGAGAACCGAAAAAAAATGGAGATCCGGCCCTAATCGACGGGCAAGCAGACGGTCCTGATTGGTTGCCCTCTCAGGCCCGATATCAAGCACAGAGACGGATTCAACCCGGTAGCTGTTCATCAGTGCAGGAAATTATCAAATTCAGCCAGGCGGAAACGCACCCCTGCAGACTTCAGCCGTTCGCTGAATTCCTCCAGCAACGAGGTCACCTGGTTTTTCCGGTCATCATCGTAAAACAGATAGAGGGTGCTCATGTTCCGGTTGACATGGGCCTGCGCATTGTCTCCGTGAGGTACAAGTACATCCAGAGCACGGCCGGCCTCCTCGGCCGACGGATATCGTTGCTCCTGGTTGCGCCTGCCGCAGCGGCGAATACAGGCGGAAAGCTCCCCGGGCACACCTTCGATAAACCCGGCCGGGTCCGGAAGGTCCCGGGTCAGGTGCATCTCCATCAAACCGGCGGTATCTTCGCCGGTAAAGGGCTGTCTACCGGTAAGCAGCTCAAAGGCGGTTACCCCCAGACAGTAGATATCCGTCCTCGCATCGACCGGATAACTCTCGATCTGCTCCGGCGACATGTACTCCATCGTGCCCTCCATCTCGAAATTCTCACTGCCGAACGGACAGGCCAGTCCGAAATCAAGAATCTTGACCCGTCCCCCGGGCAGCAGGTACAGATTGTCGGGTTTAATGTCCTGATGAACAATTCCACGTTTATGGGCATAGGCCAGTCCGGCACACACCTGCCTGAAGATATCAACCACCTGATCGGCGGACAAAGGCCCCTCCTCTTTGAGAACCACGTCAAGGGGAACCCCCTCCAGGTATTCCATTATTATAAAAAGAGTATTAAACCGCTCCTCGACATCGAAGACATGGATTATATTCGGGTGCTGCATATCGGCAATGACGGCCGCCTCTTTGATAAACCGATCGTGAAACTCTTCAACCATGGCCATCTGGTGTTTAAGCATTTTGACGGCAACCTTTTTATCAAGGGTCAGATGCCGCCCCTGGTACACTATGGCCCAGGCACCGTGCCCGAGTTTATGTTCCAACCGATACTTACCAATGGTCCGATCGGCGGTGTAAGCGGCACTTTCAAGACGGGACACAACAAGTTCGGTGAGAAATGCCTGCAGATCATGGTGCTTGCGAACAAGGGCGACAAAGTCTTCACGTTCAAGTTTCCACAGTCTGAGTTCGGTTGCGGCAATGACATCGGCCTGGCGGGGTTCATCGGTGACCAGTGCCATCTCGCCCACCATTTCACCCGGACCGCGATCGGCAACATGAAAACGTTTTCCTCCCTCTTTTTCGACAAAAACGGCCGCCTTCCCCTGCTCAATAAAATAGACCGAATCGCCCTGTTCTCCCTGGCGCATAATCCTGTCACCCCGGGGAATGCTCATGGGCCGCACCCGGGTTGCAAGTCGTTCACGGATATTTTCCGGCACCAGCTGAAAAAATTTCAGTGAAAACAAAAACGCTTTGTCCTGCTCTGTCGTGGTTTTCATATTTGCATCCAGTTTCTTTCTGTTTGATACCGCTATGCCGTCACATGAAACACGGCCAGGGTTCCGAACCCCTTGGGCAGAACGACCTGCCCGGCATAGCTGAAGTCGCCCCGGCCCAGGCCTTCGGCGCGGCAGAGGGCAACAAAGGTATCACTGGCATAGATATGTCCGGGCGGAGTGATGGGTTCAATCCGGGCAGCCCGGACAACATAGTTTCCGCAGAATTCGAGTTTATTCATAATCGGATCTCTATAGGAGTAACAGGGACCGGCATCAAGGGAAATCCGCATCTGCAGGTTCGGCGGCAGATGATCCAGTTGCCAGTCATGGCTGCTGATCATTTTCTGCAGCCTGCGGGCTACCCGGATTGCCGATTCCAGATCATGGAAAACAAGAAAGAGGCCGTCACCGGCTGTACGTTTTGAAAGGATCGATGAATCGAACCGGTGGAGAATTTCGGCGACCCGGGCCAGAAAACTCCCTGAAAAGCAAACAGCCTCATCCTCGGTCAACCGGCTGTATCCCCTGACATCGGCGAAGAGCATGGGCAGGCTGGTATGATGTTCCGCCTTTTCGGCACAGGACCAGCTCCCGGGCTGCGGGGCCGGGAATACGGATACCGGTGCATTGCCTGTACCGACGCCCTGCAGGCTGATCAGAGAATATTCAACCTGCTGCCTCTGCCAGAGCCGGACCATGCCGGCGGTTCCACCCCGGCCACCGGGATCATTTTCCTGAAGCACGGCAAGGGGTCGCAGGCTTGTCTGCATCTGTTCAGCCCGCATCCTGGCAATACCGAACAGATACCGGTTGGTGAACTCCAGGGAATTCTCAAAGTTCCCCGGGTTAAAGACATCAAGGACGGTCAAAGATTCCGCCTTGTCAACCACCGCCTCAAAACGTTCTTCCCAGTCCCGCCCGGAGGGACGCAGACTCTGTTCCTTGAAGTTTTCAATGTCCACCGGCAGGACAACATGAACCTTGCCTCCGGCCGCAAGCATGGCTTCAAGGAACAGGATATCACTGCCGGCAGCGGCCGCCGAATAGCCGACCCCGCCCCGGAGGCGGGCAATTTCCAGTCGGATCTTCTCTCCTATTTCCTCCTGCTTTGAGCTGGGGAACCGGGCCTCTTTCCGACTGAGCGCATCAATCATATGACCGGAAAAGACGATGACGGAAGGAAGGAGACAGGACGGCGCCCTCTTGACATTATTTTTTCGTTCGCCATGGGCAATAATCAGACGGGCCTGTCTGATTATGGAAGAAAGAGCAACAAGATCCTGTCCGGCCTTGCGACAGGCCTGTTCATAGTATTTTTCAGCCCGGTCAAGGTCTCCCTGAAGAAGAGCGGCCTCTCCCAGGGTTGCGTCGAGCCAGAACGACGTCCCCGAGGCACCCGCCTTCCGGGACAGGGACAGACAGAGCTGTTCAACATCAGTGGCAATTTTTTTTGCCTGCAGCCTGTCTCCCGTTAAGAAAGCAAGGGTTGCGGTGTTGATGCCGTTATAATAGGCCCCTTCCGGATCATACTCACGGGCAGCACGGCCATAGGCCCGGAAATACGTCCCATAGGCCCGGCGAAGATAATATGATTTGCGCCCGGGTTGAGCAAAGGCCATATCTTTGTAGACCCTGCCCAGCAGTCCCATGGTTTCACTATCGGTAACATGCTGTTCAACGAGCTGTTTCAACAGATTCTCAGCCGAAGACGGCGCACTGCTCCGGGCAAGGGCAACGGCCTGATTCCGAATAAGCTCAATGGCAACCGGGGTCGATTCCGTCTCAAGCTGATCCAGTCGGAACGTTCCTCCCATGGCCTTAAGGCCGGTGCTGAAAATATCATAGGCGAGCAGCGGTTCAGAGCGCCGGAGAACCGCCTTACCGGTGCGCAGATACAACTCCGGGCATTGATCCCAGAGCCACCGGTTACGGTGTTTAAAGAAGCGCCGCAGACGTTGCAGCGACCAGGAATCCGCCTCCTTCAGACGTGCGCAGACAACCGAGTATTCTTCATCATCCGGGGATATTTCAGGACCTGGCCGATTGAGGGTATAGCCCATGTCAAGCAGGGCCTGCAATATC
>DRKH01000375.1 GCA_011051825.1 Desulfobulbus sp. | reverse complement strand
CTGATCACTTATGATCTATCTCCACCAGTTTTTTATAGACCCCGTTTTGCGCCATCAGGGCCTCATGGCTCCCCTGCTCCACAATCCGCCCCTCTTCCATGACCAGAATTAAATCCGCTCGACGAATGGTGGAGAGTCTATGGGCAATGACCAGAACGGTTCGATCATGGAATCCCTTTTCAACCGCATTTTCCAGAATATTCTCGCTCTCCGTATCAATAGCGGCGGTTGCCTCATCAAAGATTAACAGGGCCGGATTTCTTGCCAGTACCCTGCCAAAGGAAAGCAACTGTTTTTCGCCGGCCGAGAGTTCAAGTCCTCCCTCACCGATTACGGTTTCAAGACCTTCAGGCAGGCGATCAATCAACGGTTGCAGACCGGTCTGTTCAACAAGAGCCTGTACCTCCCCGCCGGCCAATACACTGCCGGCGGTCAGGTTTTCCCTGACCGTACCGGGCAGGATAAAAACGTCCTGCATTATTATACCGATCACATTTCGCAAGGTCTCAAGCGGATACCTGCGGAGGTCGACTTTGTCGAGAAGAATGGTCCCGGCCAGGGGATCGTAAAATCTGACCAGCATTCCTGCAAGGGTTGATTTACCGCTCCCGGTCGGTCCGATAAGGGCGGTTACCTTTCCTGCTGGAAGTTCAAGCGAAAAATTTTCCAGTATCAGTTGTTCCTGATTATAGCCAAAGCATACCTTTTCAAACCTGACCGCACCGGCAACCGATTCAGGAACATAGACCGGTTCAAGAATCTCCATGGTGCGCCGGGTGTCGAGCACTTGAAAAATACGTTCCGCCGAGGCCATGGCGGACTGGACAATGGAATACTTCTGGGAAAGTTCACGCATGGGTTGGAAGAAGAGGCGCATGTAGAAAAAAAAGGCAGCCAGCTCACCCAGAGTCAAGGTTTTGCCGATGACTTCACGACCTCCATACCAGAGGATCAGAGCCACCGCTGTGGTTCCCATGAATTCGGTCAGGGGCAGGAACGTACCGAACAGGCGGATCTGGGCAAAGGTTCGCTGCAGATACCCCCGGGTCAATTCGGTATATTCAGCAGCCAGCTTCCGCTCTCTGCCATAGAGTTGAACAATGGTCATGTTCGATACCGCCTCCTGCAGAAACCCGTTCAACCGCGCAAGCTGGCTGCGGATGGCACGAAACCGTTCTCTGGCCATCTTGGAGAACCAGACGGTCAAGGCCAGAGAGACCGGCAGAAAAATCGTCATTACCAGTGCCAGCCGTACATTCATCAGATAGAGGAGAATGAGAATACCGCAGAGTTTCAGCAGATCATTAAACAGGGTCACCATGACCGAGGTGAACATTTCATGCATGTTCTGGATATCGTTTGTCAGGCGAGTTACAAGTCTGCCGGCTGGCTGTTTTTGAAAAAAAGCAACCTCCAGGGTAAGCAGGTGGACAAAGAGTTCCTGCCGCAGCCTGTGCATGACCATCTGTCCGATCCACTCAAGGACAACCACCTGACAAAACCCGCTTAAAAATATCAGGCCGACCAGCAATCCATACTTGACGGCAACCCGGCCAAGACCGCTGACCTGCTGCTGGAGACCTAAATCGGTTCGACTGATATAACCGTCGATACCGACCTGCATCAGTCTAGGCAAACCAAGGGTCGCCCCGGTCACCAGCAGGGAGAGCAGGACGGCAAGGACAAGACCCGGCCAATAGCGCCGGCAGTATCCGAGAATCCGTCTCCAGATCCGCAGATCCACCAGGGAACCGACCTGCCCTTTTTCCGTGTAGCCGTAATTACGCATTCTTCTGCTGTTTATCCGTCATGATTGCATACAGCGTACTGGCGGCCTGCATCTGCTGATGGTTGCCGGAGGCGGTAAGCCGCCCCTGATCAATCAGGTAGATTGTATCGGTTTTACGCAACAGATTGACCCGGTGGGACACCAGCAGGACCAGACGGCCGCTATACTGCCGGCAAATGTTGGCAAATACCTCCTGTTCGGTTTCAACATCAAGGGCGGACAGACCGTCATCGATAATCAGGATCGGCCTGTCACAGAGTAATGCCCGGGCAAGAGCAATCCTCTGTTTCTGGCCGCCGGAGAGGCGCACACCGCGTTCACCGACCAACGTTGCATAGCCGCCTGCAAATTCGACAATATCATCGTGAATTAAGGCCTGCCTGGCCGCCGCTTCAACCTGAGCGTGATCAGCGTCGGGTCGACCGAAACAGATATTATTGTAGATGGTGTCGCCAAAGAGAAAAACCTGCTGGCCGACATAGCTGATCTGCTGGCGAACGGCGGTTACGGAGAGGGCATTGACATCCTGCCCTCCCATAAAGAGCATCCCGTCTTCAACCGGAAAGATCCGGGCCGCCAGTCTGCAGAGGGTTGATTTTCCGGAACCTGTCCGTCCGGTGATCCCGTAAATACCGCAGCCAAGCTCAAGGTTGATGCTCTCCAGGGCAGGATGCCTCATACCCGGATAGGTGAAACTGAGATTTCTGTAACGGATTATCGGAACTGTTACGGTCGGATGCAGCGGCGTACTACCGCCCCTGACTGTAGAGTGTTCTTCTAGAAGTGCTGCAACACGACGCAGTGAAGTCAGGCCGCGCTGGACCAGGTTTGCAACCCAGCCAATGGCCATCATCGGCCAGACCAGCATGGCCAGATAGGTGACAAAGGCAATAAAGGAACCAAGGGTAATTTCCCCTTGAATAACCAGCCGGCCACCAAAATAGAGGATCAACAGCATGCCGGCATTACCGGTGAGTGTTGCCAGCGGATGAAGGAGGCCCTGGATAACGGCGACTCTTAAGTTGGAGTGTACATAGCGGGTACCCAGACGGGAGAATTCCCTGGCCTGCTGTTTCTCCAGACAGTATCCTTTGAGCAGACGAATGGAAACCAGCGCATTACGGACGAATTCGGTCATCCGGCCGAACTGTTCCTGGACCAGATTAAAACGATTATGCATCCGTCCGGACAGGACTTTAGTGCAGACCGCAAGCAGGGGCATGGGCAGCAGCGCGATCAGGGTCAGGCGGACGTCAATGGCCAGCATGAAACAGACGGCTGCCGTCGACATGACCAGGGCGTCTACGGCCGCCACCATCCCCATGCCGCAGGCCATCTGAATGGCGGAGAGATCGTTGCCGGCATGGGCCATCAGGTCTCCGGTGGACCAGCGGCCGTAGAAGGGACGATCCATCTGCAGCAGATGGGCAAAAATACGGTCCCTGAGGTTTCGTTCAAGTAGACGGGAAAACCCGATAATCAGTGTCCTCCAGACAAACCGCAGCAGGGCAACCGT
>DRKH01000374.1 GCA_011051825.1 Desulfobulbus sp. | reverse complement strand
TCTGATTGGAGGAGAGCAGCCTTTCCTGACCACGGAGGAGTTCCTGGCCAAACTGGATGAAAATCTCAAGGCTGCCATGGCCTGAGCCCTGAATCCGTGAGAAATACCAAATACCAGACATCGGTGCATGCAGGCCACTGCCGGCACCGATGTCTGGTTCTCGATCCTCAACGTGACCGGCCGCGGACCATGCCGTGAACCATGAATTACGACCAAGGCAGGCGTGTCTTTTCTTGAAAGCATAAAGGATCTGCTCTTTCCCCCCCGTTGCCTTGCCTGCGACCGGCAGCTCGATCGTTACCGCCTTCCTCTTCTCTGTCCACCCTGTTGTTCCCGGCTTGTTACCATAGTTTCTCCCCTCTGTGACTGTTGTGGTTTACCCTTTCCGTCGGGACGGGATCATCTCTGCGGTGACTGTCTGTCGGAAGAACCGCCGTTTGCGCTCGCCAGGGCTTCTTTTTATTATCAGCCGCCGTTGGTCTCTCTGATCCTGCAGTGGAAATTTGGTCACCGCATGACCGGTCTGGCGAGCATGGCTGCTCTGGCAAGGCAATCGCCGGTCCTGGCCGATTTTGTCAGCCCTGATGTAATCTTCCCGGTACCGCTGCATAAAAGACGTCTGCGGCAGCGTGGTTTTAATCAGGCCCTGCTGCTGGCCGACAGCTGTTTTCCCCGGTGGCGGAATAGAATCGTGGCCGACGGATTGCTTCGGACCCGGGCAACGGTTCCCCAGGTCAACCTGGATGGTGCCGATCGCCGGAAAAATCTCAAGGGAGCCTTTGCTTTAAAAAATCCGGGTAGCATTCGAGGGAAATGTATTCTCCTGGTTGATGACGTTTTTACAACCGGTTCCACGGTTCGGGAATGCAGTCGTACTCTTCAGGCCGGGGGTGCGGATCGGGTTGAAATTTTTACTCTGGCCAGATCGGTACAACTATAATTGAGCGAGAATTCGGCTAAATTTTTGCCTGTTGCTTCAGAGCATCATCAGGGGTGAAAAATTCCATTTTTCAGGGCCGGAAAAAAGAGCATTATTTTGTCAATTAATGTGAGCCGGAAAAAATCAGCAGCGGCGGGTAGTTAAAATAAAAGGGGGACTCTGGAGGATGTTTTTAGAGTATTTTAGAGTATTGTTTAGGTATGTTCAGTAATGTTTAGATGCCACATTGTGGAAAAGCTGTTGATAAGTTTTGCATATGTATCATAACGGTTTGATCATATAGAGATTTTTCTGTGATAAATGAAAAATGCGGATTGAGGCCACTTTGAAGCTATCAATCTTTGCAAACCCTGTTCGCTGCAGGGGCTTTTATTTTGTTTGTGTTAAGGAGGTCGTTTAGCTCAAATCAGTTCAAACCGCTTTTGACCGTAAGCTGCTTTTTCAGTATCAATTGCACATCAAAATTAAGGAAGGTTGTCTCCGTCGCGACAGGGTCGAAAGAGCCTGTCGCGGCTATTTGCTGAAGAAATTTTTCGTTGCCAGTTAAAGAGGGGAAGGTTGCGCGTATGTTGTGGGAAACGATCAGGGAATCTTTGCATCATGTATTACCGGAAAATGAATACAGCTTGTGGATTAAACCACTCTCTTGCGAGAGAGTTCAGGAAGGGGAACTTAAGCTTTCGGCCCCGGACCGATTTTTCTGTTCCTGGATAGAAGATCGTTATCTTGATTTGATTCGGAACACGGCCGAAGAGGTTTCCGGGACCGCACTTGCGGTGCAGCTGTCTGTTGCCGGCCAGGCCTCGCTTGCCCTTGAGGATGCAAAACGGGGGCAGCTCCGCCTGCCCGGAACGACCCCGACGGTAAACCGTATCCGTTCCCTGCATCCGGCCTATACCTTTGACCAGTTTATGGTCGGCGAGTCGAATATGGTGGCCCGCTCCGCCTGTGATGCCCTGGCCAAGGGTGACAACTCTTTTGGCAACTGTCTGTTTATGAACAGTTCCACCGGTCTTGGCAAAAGTCATCTGACCCAGGCCGTGGTTCACCAGGTTTTCGACAGTGCCCCTTCCACCCGTCTCCATTATCTGACCGCCCAGCAGTTTTCTGCTGAAATGGTCAAGAATATTCGGGCAAAATCCATGGAGCAGTTCAGTCATAAGTACGTAAAGAACTGCGATATGCTGCTTGTTGAGGATGTGCATACCCTGGCCGGGAAAAATAAGACCCAGGAAGAGCTTAATACCGTGCTTGATTACCTGATCAAGTCCGGACGACGGGTTATTCTGACCTCTGCTGTTGCCCCTCGCAAGCTTGAAGGACTGGATGAGGATTTCCGCTCCCGTATGACCTCCGGTCTGGTTGCCGGAATTCAGGCCCCGGAATACGAAACCAGGGCCAGGATTATTCGTCATAAGGCCGGAAACCATGACCTGGATCTTTCCGATGAAATGGTGGACCTGCTTGCCCGCCGTCTGAAGGGAGACATCAGGAGGACTGAAAGTGCCCTGGTCGGTATTCGGGCCAAGACCTGCCTGCGCAACGAACCGCCGGATATGGCTCTGGTCAATGAGGTGCTGCACGGACTCATGGGAACCCCCACCCGGCTGGACGGCAAGATTATCCGGGATTTCATCGGCTGTCAGTACAATGTCAGTGTTGAGGATTTGAAGTCCAAGTCCCGTAAACGTGCCATAACCTTTCCCCGTCAGATCGGTATGTATCTTACCCGTAAACTCACCGACCAGTCACTGGCCGACATCGGTGCACTCTACAACCGGGATCATTCGACCGTCCTTCATGCTATCAAGGTGATTACCCGGAACAGGACTCGTAAGACCTCTGTCCGGGAGCAGCTTGATCTGCTCTGCAGCAAGCTCGGGAAAGAATAAACAGGGTTTGCCTCGTCGGTTGAACGTACACAAGAGTACGTGATCGTAAACACTCGGGGATAATGGGCAAGTGGCCGGAGCGCTGCAACGAGCAGGTTTGACGTGGTTTTTTTTTATTCGTCATCCCCGCGCAGGCGGGGATCCGGTCTTTTTCCCGTGTTCGTGTCGGGAATGCCCTTCTCGTTGAGCTGGATTCTCGATAATTCCTGGAAAATGAAAACAAATAGTTACATATCCTGTGACCACTTACAGGATTCTCCAGAGCAACCCCGCTAAAAATATATTCCCCTGAGCTCGGTTCTTTCCTGTTCCACCTGATCGGTCAGTATTCTTTTTGCTGCCGACCAGGCCTCCTTTGTCATGTCGTTGATCCCTATTCCCTTCCAGCCAAAGCCGCAGACGTGGAGATTCTGTTGCTCCGCATGCAGGTTCCGGCGCCAGGAAAGCAGGGCCGGGTAGCCTGATTCCAGCTGCGGGATACCGCCGGGCGGCCTGAGCACCCGGGCAAAGGAAGGGGGGGTGGGCAGGTCCATGAGCCGGCCCAGGTCCCGGTACACCTCGTGGATTAACTCGTCATCATCCATTTCCAGCCGTTCCGGATGTCTGCGTCCACCCACCAGTGCCTCCAGCAGTTGATGGCCCGCCGGTGCCCGGTCGGGGAACATATGCGAGGAAAAGAGGGCGCCCAGGGCGAAACGCTGTTCCGATTCCGGGGCCAGATAACCAAAGCCGAACGGAATATTGGCCTGTTCGGTAAACCCGAGGGCCACCGTGGCTATGCGGGCTTCGGCAAGATGATCCATGGGCGGCGGCGTAAGGGTGTCAACTCCCGTCAGCAGCGGCAGGCTTGCATTGACGGGCAGAGCCAGCACAAGATGACGACCGGTGAAGCTGTTCTGGTCGGTGGTGACCTGCCAGCCGTTTTCCACCGGGCTTATTTTTTTGACCGAAGTGCGATACATGATTTCCCGGTTCGCTTCCAGGGTGTTGGCCAGTCCCTGGGGAAAACGTCCCATACCGGCCCTGAAGCTGGTCATGGCCGGGAGTCCCGTGCTTTTCTCCCCTTCTTTTTTCTTTGTCCGTGCTTTTTTCCACAGGCCGCGGAGAACCGAGCCGGATTCTTTTTCAATATCGCGGACACCGGCCATGACTGAATCTATGGTCAACCGGTTTATATCACCGGCATAGGTCCCGGTGAAAACGGCATCGGCAAAGGGAAGGAGCGCCTTGCCGAACCGGTATTCCACCCAGTCGGCAACCGTAGGCTCACCCGGCAGCGGTTTCTTCCACAGGTCGGCCAGAACCCGTAATTTGGCTGAAAACGGGACCAGAGGAGCTTTAATGATCTTTGGCGGACTTTGAGGGATAAGTTTGAGGCTGCCGTCCAGGCAGACGTAGCGGACAAAATCTTTGAGCGGTGCCTTTTCCACTTCCTGCTTGAGTCCGGCAATATGAACAAGAACCCGGCTCTCCAGGCAGTTGTCGAGAAATCCGTGGGCACCCCATTCCGCAAGGTATCCCTCTTCACTGTGGCTGCTGATGGCGCCACCGGGATGCGTATTTTTTTCAAGGAGGAGCAGGCTGATTCCCGGCCGCTTGTCGCGCAGAAAACGGGCAACACTCAGACCGGAAAGGCCGGCACCGACAATGATAACGTCATGGGTTGGGCTGGTCATGGGAAGGTTACTGGTAATATTGAATTTGTTTTGTCACCCGGCCACCTCTTGACAGGAAAACAATCATGCTTATCTATATTTGCCGAACAATGTAGTTCAAACCGAAAGAATATTTGAGCAATCGTACTCTATATAGTGAATATTTGAATGTCCAACCATAAAAAAAGAGGAAGAACAACATGACCGAAGCACAGGTTGAAACAAAACAGTTTCAGGCGGAAACACGAAAGGTTCTTGATATTGTGATCAACTCCCTCTATACCGAGCGGGATATCTTTGTGCGTGAACTGGTTTCTAACGCAGCCGATGCCCTGGAAAAATACCGGCATCTGAGCCTGGTGGAGAAACCGGAATTTGATGCCCATGTACCGCTTGAGATTACTATTGACTGTGATGATAAAAAGCATATCCTGACGATCACCGACACCGGAATCGGCATGACCAAAGAGGAGCTTGAGACCAATCTCGGCACCATTGCTCATTCCGGATCAGGCCATTTTCTTGAAGAGTTGGCCGAGGCGGCAAAAAAGGATGTCAATCTGATCGGCCAGTTCGGGGTCGGGTTCTATTCCGTGTTCATGGCTGCCAAAAAGGTCCGGGTGCAGACCCGCTCCTGGGACGGATCCGAGGGCCATGAATGGGAGTCCGACGGCGGCGGCACCTATTCGATCAAGCCCTGTGAGGGGTTGCACCGGGGGACAAAAATCATCATTGAGCTCAAAGATGATGCCCATGAGTATGGGACCAAGTTCACCCTGGAACGTATTATCGGCCAGTATTCCACCTTTGTCCCCTTCCCGGTCAAGGTCGAGGGCAAGACCGTTAACACGGTCCAGGCCATCTGGTCCCGGTCGAAGAGCGAGATAACTGAAGAAGAATACACGGAGTTTTATAAATTTATCGCTAATGCAGTGGATGATCCCCTGTATACCCTGCATTTTTCCGCCGATGCGCCGCTGGCCATCAACACCCTGCTCTACGTTCCCCGGGAGAATTTTGAAACCCTGGGCATGGGCCGTATGCAGCCGGGGGTGAATCTTTACTGTCAGAAGGTGCTGATTGACCAGCACAGCGAAAATATCCTCCCGGAATGGCTGCGATTCTTAAAGGGCGTCGTCGATTCCGAAGACCTGCCCCTAAATATCTCCCGCCAGTCCTTGCAGGATAACGCGCTGGTGATGAAGCTGCGTCGGGTTATTACCAAGCGCTTTATCAAGTTTCTTGCCGAAGAGGCCGGCAGGGACAGTGAAAAATACCTGCAGTTCTGGAAGACCTTCGGCATCTTCATCAAAGAGGGGGTAACCTCTGATTTTGAGTTCCAGAAGGACCTTGGCAAGCTGTTGCGTTTTGAATCTTCAGCCGCAGAACCCGGGCAGATGATCTCCCTTGATGAATATGTCGGGCGGATGAAAGAGGGCCAGGAAGAGATTTATTACATCAACGGTCCCAGCCGTACTGCTATTGAATATGGCCCCTATGTGGAGATGTTCAAAAAACGGGGAGTGGAAATCATCTACACCCTGGAACCCATTGACGATTTTGTCCTCAATCACCTGGGGGAATATGACGGTAAAAAGCTTGTTTCCGCCGACCGGGCCGATCTGCGCCTGCCTGAGGCAGGGGATGATGCGGATAAGGAGAACAACAAAGAGCAGGGAGAAAAACTTGAGGCTGCTCAGGTAGCCGAACTCTGCAGCTTTATGAAAGAGGTCCTCGGCGACCGGATCAAAGAGGTGAAAAGTTCGGATCGGCTGGTGGATTCACCGGCCATGATCGTCAACGTGGACGGATATATGACCTCCTCCATGGAGCGGATTATGCAGGCTCAGGGCGGAGAGGAAAATCTGGCCATGGCCGGAAAAAAGGATCTGGAGATCAACCCGGCCAGCCCGATCATGAAAAAGATCGTCGGATTAAAAGAGACCAATGCCGATTTGGCCAGAGATGTTGCCGAGCAGGTTTTTGATAATGCAATGATCCAGGCCGGCCTACTGGTTGATTCCCAGCAGATGGTCACCCGCAGTTACCGCATTCTGGAGCAGATTGGCGGAACTGAATAACGCTTCTTGTCGTCGTGTACCGACTCTAACCTTGGAAAAAGGTTGGGTTCATGATATATGGACTCAACCTTTTTTTAATTAGTGGTGCTGTTTTTCTGTAAGAGTTCATCCGCTTCCCGGGGCGTCTTGGCGTCCCTCCTGGGCCGAACAGCCCGGTTTACATGGGCGGACTACGAATTTGCCGGTCTGCCTGAACGAATCCAGGGGTGCCGACAAGCTCTTACATGCCCCGGAATCATTGAGTTCCGTTACCCCTGGTGAACTGTTACGTTTTTTGTCGTAATGGAGAAATGTTATGCGTTCTTCCCTTCTGATCCTGTCCATCATTCTGGTGCTGTTGTCAGGCTGTTATTCAAAGCCGGTCAGGCATCTGGCCTCCGATGCCTCGTTGATTAAACCGGGAGTCTCGACAAAAGAGGATGTGCTGCTCTATCTTGGCGAACCAAATGGTCAGCGTACCGTTTCGCCCGGGGTTGAAGAACTGGTTTACTATGAAGATCAGCGGGGAACCCTTGCCCGTCTGCCGGTGGCCGGGTCCTGGGTCGGCGGCGACGGTTATGAAATGATTGTAATAACCTTGAAGGGCGATCTGGTAACGGACTGCCAGTTTCGAACTTTCAGTGAGGCCGATCAGGCCTGGGCCGATGATTTTACCTGGCAAGAGGTCAAGTGAGTACTACTGCCTTTGATATCAATCGGGAGCGGATGGTTGAAGAACAGCTCATCCCCCGGGGAATCACTGATCCGGCAACTCTTGCGGCCATGCGTAAGGTGCCGCGCCATGAATTTGTTGATGATGCCATGGGCGCCAAGGCCTACGGGGATCATCCGCTGCCGATCGGTGCCGGTCAGACCATTTCCCAGCCCTATATCGTCGCCCTTATGACCCAGGCCCTGCAGTTGACCGGCAAGGAAAAAGTTCTGGAGATCGGCACCGGTTCGGGCTATCAGGCCGCAGTGCTTTCGCAGGTCTGTGAAAAGGTCTACACTATTGAACGTATCGATTCCCTGCTGGTGCGGGCACGAAAGATCTTTGACCGGTTGCATTATCACAACATTATATCAAGAATTGATGATGGAACGATCGGCTGGGCTGCGGAGGCTCCCTTTGACGGCATCCTGGTGACCGCCGGCGGCCCGGAAATCCCGGAACCGCTGGTGGAACAGCTTGGAGATCCCGGTCGAATGGTGATTCCGGTGGGCGGTCAGGATGTACAGGAACTGCAGCTGGTGGAAAAACGGGACGGTGATGTTTCGGTCCGGACCATTGAACACGTACGATTCGTCAATCTGATAGGAAATCATGGCTGGGCAGGCTGAAGCTGATGTCCCGCAAAAACTCTCTCTGCTGCAGCGGGTCTATAACCGCTGCATGGAGTGGATTCAGACTCCGGCCGGAGTATGGGCCCTTTTTTTTATCGCCGTGGCGGAATCCTCTTTTTTCCCCATCCCGCCTGATGTCTTTCTGATTGCCCTCTGTGTAGGGGCACCAAAGAAATCGTTCAAGTTCGCCCTGATCTGCTCTCTTGGTTCGGTTATCGGCGGAGCGATCGGCTACGGACTGGGGCTTGGCTTCATGGATACGGTGGGCCAGTCGATCTTGAATCTGTACGGGCTGCAGGATAAATATGCGCTGGTTCAGGAACTCTATCAGCAGTATGATGCCCTGGCCGTCGGTGCGGCGGGATTTACCCCGCTTCCCTACAAGCTGTTCACTATCACAGCCGGTGCCTTTAAGATTGATTTTGTCACCTTTATGGTGGTTTCGCTCGTGGCCAGATCTGCCAGGTTTTTTCTCGTTTCCGCCCTGATTTACAAGTTCGGCGCTCCTGTGCAGTATTTTATCAATCGATATTTCAACATCCTTACCCTGGTTTTTCTCGGCTTGCTCATTGGCGGCTTTATTCTTATCAAGGTTGTGCTCTGATCGGAACGGAACCTGCTCTCCATTGAAAATTCGTCTCTGCGCAAAAATAACCCTGTTCCCGTTTCCAGGAATATGGCAATATAGAACTGTCGGAGCTTTTCGTTCGGGTTGACTTTTTGGGAACATTCGCAGCCCGTTATGAACATCTTTCCCGAAGCATGGCTTTCGGGTTCTTTTTTCGGTACAATTATGAGTCTGCTGAACAGTGAACAGTTGCTTGACCTGTTGATGGGCCAGGGCTTGCTCAGTAAAGAGCAGCGGCAGTTTGTTATCCTGCAGAAAGGCAAGCAGCGGCAGAAGCTTCTCAAGAGGCACGGCGGACGCCGACAGGGGGACATGTGCAAGCTTGACCGGGGATATCCCGATCTGGTCGATATCGTTGTTTCACTGCAGCTGGAGTCGCCGGCAAAAAAAGGTGCGGTGCTGACTGAAGAGATCATCATGCGGGCAGTCAGCCGGGCCCTGAAAATCCCCTTTAAAAAACTTGATCCGCTTGATCTTGATATGGATGTCGTCACCAAGACGATTCCGAAGTCCTTTGCCATCAATCACCTGATCCTGCCCTTTGAGCTCCGCGGCGGCATTCTTGAGGTTGTCTCCTATAACCCGGATAATCAGGTTGTGCTTGAGGATATCGAGCGGGCCAATCAGGTGAAGGTCAGACCCTATCTCTCCACCCGCAGTGATATCAAGAAAATCCTTGCCGAATTCTTCGGTTTTCAACGTTCAATCAGTGCTGCAGAAACCCAGTTTGGAGATACCGGCAAGGCGACGACCGTTGATATCGGCAACCTGGAACAGTATGTTCGCCTGTCTTCAACCCGGGAGTTGACTTCAAGCGATCAGCACATTAAAGCGGCCGTCAACCATCTCTTTTCTTATGCTCTGGAACAGCGGGCCAGTGATATTCATGTGGAACCCAAGCGCAACACCTGCCTGATCCGGTTTCGTATCGACGGCGTACTCCATACCATTTATAAGCTGCCCAAGGCCGTACATTCGGCCATTACCTCCCGGATTAAATCGCTTGCCCGGATGGACATTGCCGAAAAGCGACGTCCCCAGGACGGCCGGATCAAGATCGGTCACCAGGAAGGTAAGGAGGCGGAGCTGCGTGTTTCCACGGTTCCGGTCTCCTTTGGCGAAAAAACGGTTCTGCGTATCCTTGATCCCGATGTCATCTTTCAGAATCTGGACGAACTCGGCTTTTCCCGGCGTGACCGGGTAGTGTACAACAACTTTATGACTGCGCCGCACGGGATCGTCCTGGTCACCGGCCCCACCGGCAGTGGTAAGTCCACCACCCTGTATTCGACCCTGAAACAGGTCGCCAGCCCGGAAACAAACATCGTTACCGTCGAAGACCCGGTGGAAATGGTCCATGAGGATTTTAATCAGATTTCGGTCCAGAACCAGATTGGGGTGACCTTCTCCTCCATTCTCCGAAATATCCTGCGCCAGGATCCCGATATCATCATGATCGGTGAGATCCGGGACCTGGAAACCGCCACCCATGCCGTGCAGGCCGCCTTAACGGGGCATCTGGTGTTTTCAACCCTGCATACCAACGATGCCGTCTCCACGATTGTCCGACTGGAGGACCTCGGACTGGAACCCTTTCTGATCGGTTCAACGATGCTCGGTGCCCTGGCACAACGGCTTGTCCGCCGTATCTGTTTAAATTGTAAGGAAAAGTATACCGTGCAGGCGGAAGAAATGCAGAAGCTCGGCTTCCCGGTGGCCGGTAAGGACGTTCTGGAGCTGTATCGTGGCAAAGGCTGCCGCCAGTGTCGTGGAACCGGCTATTCAGGCCGTCTGGGTATTTTTGAGATTTTTCCCATGACCGAGCAGATGAAAAAACTGGTCATGGCCAGGGCTTCGGACTCCGATTTGCGGCAGGTTGCGATACGGGAAGGCATGACTACCTTGCGCGAGGATGCCTGGCGCAAGGTGTTGGCCGGGGAGACAACGGTTGAAGAGGCCCTGCGGGTGACCGGTGACAGCCGTTAAGGGCTGCGGAAAAAAATACGTATCCCGTATGCGCCGGATTTTGTTTCGGGTGATCTTCATGTGTTGTTGTGCCCTCCGGGCATGGAGGTTTATCTGCCTGAGATCACAGGCTATATAATTACGTGTTTTCATTTACCTTGAAGATGTAAGCCGCCGCCGGGTACCTTTGATTAACCCCTAACCCTTCATATAAAAAAAAATGGGACAAAAAATTGTCTGTAAAAATAAAAAAGCCTTTCATGAATACCATATCGACCAGAGGTTTGAGGCCGGATTGGTCCTGACCGGGTCCGAGGTAAAGTCACTGCGGGCCGGACGGGCCAATATTAAGGACGGGTATGCCCAGGTAAAAAACGGGGAGCTGTTTTTGTATAATGTCCATATCTCGCCATACAGCTTTGCCACCCATGTGGACAGCGATCCCCTGCGGGTGCGTAAACTGTTACTGCACCGGCGTGAAATCAAAAAATTAATCGGCAAAGTGCAGGAAAAAGGCATTGCGCTTATACCACTTAAGATTTACTTTATAGGAAATGGTAAGGCCAAAGTGGAACTTGGTCTGGCCCGCGGTAAAAAATTGTATGATAAACGGGCCGCCTTAAAAGAAAAACAGACCAACCGTGACCTGCAGCGGGAGCTGCGCGGGAACGACTGAATTTGAAAAAGTTGAAGAGGAACGTTTTTTAAGTTCCTTATTTTGAATACCAAAAAAATGAATACAAAAAGTATGGGGGTGAAACGGATTCGACGGGGATATGAAAGCTCAACGTTGCATGCCGAGTCTTCTGTCAGCTCGTAAAATAGACGGAATCTTAAATATAATCGCAGACGATTATAACTACGCAATGGCAGCATAGTCTGCTTTGCCGCTTCCCCGGTCCGCGCCCGTAAGGCCGGTGTGAAGCGTCGACTCCTCGGGCTGGTCAAACGGATGCGCCTGCCGCCCGTTTGACGAGACTTCAGCAGGCTGGCATTCGGCAATCCCCTGTTCCGGGTGAGAGCCGAATGTGAGATTTAAACCTGGAACTAAGCATGTAGATACGTGAGGGGAGTATTTTCGGACGCGGGTTCAACTCCCGCCACCTCCACCATGCTTCGCCCTTCGGGCTACGCATGGCAGCCCACATTTTAGCAGCTGTT
>DRKH01000373.1 GCA_011051825.1 Desulfobulbus sp. | reverse complement strand
GGAAGTGGAAACGCTGTTTTTGTTCGTAGTGCGGATGCCGAGAAACCGGGGATCATGCGCTGGAACTACACCGCGCCCGACCCGCAGATCATCGTAAATGATGGCGACAAACTCTCTATATATACCAAAAAAGACCACCAGCTGATCGTCACCTCGGCTGCGGAACTCAATGCCGACATCACGTATGCCTTCTTTGCCGGCACCAGGAATCTCAGTGACGACTTTCTCCCCGAGGCTCCGGACAAACGGTACGGCTTTGCCCTGCCGGGTACCCCGCTTGAGGCCATTCGGCTTATTCCCCGCAAACCTCATCCCCAGATCAAGGGTGTCCAGCTCTGGTTTGATCAAAAGTATCTCATTCACCGGATCATTATCGAAGATCATTTCGATTCCGTCACCGAATTGACCTTTACCAATATCCAGATCGACACCATTAATCCAGGTGATCAAAAACAGATAGACGCCATTCGCAACCTGAACCTGCCTCCGGATACGGAGATTGTTACCCAATAATGCACAACAGATAGCGTAGACTTCAAATAATGGAAACAGAAGAAATCGTAGGAGTCCGGCCCTCCGGACGAAAAAAGCGGGTATTCCCATCGCCCACAGGGGTGGGCTCCTACGATCAAAACATCAGAACGATTCCGCAGTTATTCTCACCGCAGGCGATAACTATACTGTCTTCTGTCTTTTGTCCTCTGGTTTCTGTTTACGGATAAGCCAATGCGCATATCTCTCGTGTCCATGCCCTGGGCAATCTTCAACCGCCCGTCCGTTCAGCTCGGTGCTCTGCAGGCATATCTGAAAGAGCAGTTCCCGGGGGACCGGATCGACACCCATCATCCCTACCTTTCCGCCGCCGCTGCAATCGGCCTGGAACGGTATAGAACTATCTCGGAAAATCCATGGGCCGGGGAAGCCCTGTACAGCAGTCTATTTTTTCCGCAGACCCGTGAACGGGCAAAAAAACTGTTCGACCGCCAAAAACGAGATCTTGCCGATCAATTCGACGCCATAAGCGAGCGGCTTGCAGCCGACTTTCACAGCTGGCTGGCCGGGCAGGATTTTTCCGACTGTGACCTGCTGGGCCTGTCCATATGCTTCAGCCAGCTGATCCCCTCGCTCTATGCGGCCGGAGAAGTTAAAAAAAGATATCCGGAGCTGCCCATACTCTTCGGCGGTTCCACCTGCACTCCGGCGGTTGGAACCAGCCTGCTGCAGACCTTTTCGGCTATCGATTACATCCTGACCGGAGAAGGCGAACAGCCGCTGGCAGCACTCATCCGACATCTCAAGGGCGAGGCGCCCTTTCCCAATAAAAAAAATATCCTCCGACGAAAAGCCGATAAAAAAAACGCCTTTTCCCTGCAGAACCATGAGCAGAAACGCTTGGAAAACCTGCCGACACCGGATTATGATGACTACTTTCGGGAACTCACCGCCCGAGAGTTTTCGTTTATTCCCGAGCTGCCCATAGAATTTTCCCGCGGCTGCTGGTGGAATAAATGCAGTTTCTGTAATCTGAACCTCCAGTGGTGCGGCTACAGATACAAACGTCATCAAAAAATACTGGCCGAAGTCGAATTTCTCGCCGAGCGCCACAAATGTCTTGATTTCTTTTTTACCGATAATGCCCTGCCGCTCAAGGAGGCAAGGTCGTTTTTTCAAAAAACCGCTGAAAAAAAAACAGACCTCCAGTTCTTTGCTGAAATACGGGCGCCTAAATCAGCAAAAGAGTGCACGACCTACCGCCATGGCGGACTGCGCACGATCCAGGTCGGAATAGAGGCCCTGTCCGATTCTCTTCTGCAACGCATGTGCAAGGGTACGTCCGTGATCGAAAATATCGCGGCCATGAAATTTGCCGCGGCAGCGGATATTCGCCTGGACGGAAACCTGATCCTTGAGTTTCCCGGTTCCACCGATCGGGAAGTGGAGGAAACCCTGGCGGTCCTTGAGGCCGTCCTGCCCTACAGGCCGTTGCAGGCGGCCGGCTTTTTTCTCGGCCAGGGTTCTCCGGTCAGCAGAACCCCCCGGCAATTCGGCATCCGCGCAATAACCCATCATCCCAACAACCGCCTGCTCTTTCCAAAGGAAATCCTCCTCCAACTTGATCTCCTCATTAAAGGATACCGAGGAGATCGAGCAGTGCAAAAAAAACGCTGGATCCCGGTTCGCCGAAAGCTAACGGCCTGGCACAACTTCCACCAAAAGCGCTGCAGCAACAGACCTGTTCTCAGCATGCGTGACGGCGGCACCTTTCTGATCCTGCGCCAGGAACGCCCCGACCTGCCGACTCTGCGGCACCGGTTGAAGGGGCTGTCACGAAAAATTTATCTGGCCTGTGAGGAACCGGTCACAAGAAAGGAGTTGCTGGAGCGCTTCAAGACGATTAAAGAGGAGCAACTGACAGCCTTTTTAAACGGGCTCTGCAGACAACAGCTCATCTATTGCGATGCAACCCACTGTCTGGCCCTGGCAATCAAAGAAACCAGCATGGCTGGACCGGATTTTTAACGTCACAGCCACAGCAAACGATGAAAACATTACGTAGCAACAAGATGTTGCGGGATAATTTCGGACAAAAAACGTAACTGTTCAGGAGCACCCCATCTCTGCACGGTCAGGCCTGATTCACATAGGAATCACTATAGTTCACAGGCCTGACTGCACAGATATGGAGCACTCCTAAACAGTTACAGGTGGTGGTTGGGCTAGTTCTCTGCCCCGACCTGAATAGTTACAAAAAAACAAAAAACACCACTGCCGAACAAACCATCCCAACCCCGTACGAGCATGAAAATCGCCATCCTTTCCGACAGCCACGATCACATCCCCAACTTTGCCCGTGCCATCAACCGGGCCAATAGCGCAGGGGCTGAACTGCTGATTCACTGCGGAGACCTGATATCCCCGTTCATGCTGCAGTACCTGTTTCGCTTCAATGGCCCCATACACCTGATCTACGGAAACAACGCCGGGGACCAGCATCTGATTTCATCCCGCTGCGCCACCGACTTTGACCGGATTACCCATCACGGCATTGAAGGAAGTC